>CAXUKK010000135.1:1085-7591 GCA_964251455.1 uncultured Enterovirga sp. | reverse complement strand
GTGACGATCATCTTCTTGATGCCGATCACGATCGTCTGCATGTCGTCGCGCGTCGTAATCAGCAGCGGCCAGAGGTACTGGTTCCAGCCGTAGATGAAGAGGATCACGAACAAAGCCGCCATGTTGGTGCGCGAGAGCGGCAGCAGCGTATCCTTGAAGAACCGGAACGGGCCGGCCCCGTCGATCTTCGAGGCTTCGACAAGCTCGTCCGGCACCGTCATGAAGAACTGCCGGAACAAGAGCGTCGCAGTCGCCGACGCGATGAGCGGCAACGTGAGGCCAGCCATGGTGTCGAGGAGCCCGAGATCTGCGACGATCTTGTATGTCGGGTAGATGCGCACCTCGACCGGCAGCATCAGGGTGACGAAGATCGTCCAGAAAGCCGCCATGCGGAGCGGGAAGCGGAAATATACGACCGCATAGGCGGACAGGATCGAAATCCCGATCTTCCCGACCGCGATGATCACCGCCATGAGGAAGCTGTTCCACAGCATGCCCGATACCGGCTCGCGCGTGCTGCGGCTCGGGCCGGTGAACAGCGCCCGATAATACGTGTCGAACCCTACGCGGCCGGGGTAGAGCGGCATCTGCCCGTTGGCGATCACGGCGGATTCATGGGTCGAGCCGACGATCGCGAGATAGACCGGGAAGGCCACGATCGCGACGCCGACCAGAAGAACGAGGTGCGGCAGCAGGGTGCTGAAAGCGGTGCGGCGCTCGACCATCAGTAGGTGACCTTGCGCTCGATGAAGCGGAACTGGATCGCCGTCAGCCCGATCACGATCGCCATGAGGATGACCGATTGCGCGGCCGAGCCGCCGAGGTCTCCCCCGAGCCGTCCGTCCGCGTAGACCTTGTAGACGAGCGTCTCCGTTGCCTTGGCCGGACCGCCGCCGGTCATCGTGTCGATGGTCCCGAAGGTCTCGAAGAACGCGTAGACGATGTTCACCACGATGAGGAAGAATGTCGTCGGCGACAGGAGCGGCAGGATGATCGTCCAGAACCGCCGCCAGGGTCGGGCCCCGTCGATAGCGGCGGCTTCGATCACGCTCTTCGGAATGGCCTGAAGGCCGGCCAGGAAGAACAGGAAGTTGTAGGAGATCTGCTTCCAGGAGGAGGCGAGCACGACCTGGGTCATGGCATGCGTGCCGTTGAGGCGCGGATTCCAGTCGAGCCCGAGCCGCCGAAGGCCCTGCGCGATCACCCCGAGCGAGGGATCGAGCATGAAGATCCACAGCACCCCGGCGACCGCAGGTGCGACAGCGTAGGGCCAGATCAGCAGAGTCCGATAGCCGGTCGAGCCCTTGATCTGCCGGTCCGCCATCACGGCAAGGACAAGCGCGACGGACAGGGAGGTGACCGTGACCGCCGTCGAGAACAGGGCCGTCGTCCCAAGGGTCCGGTAATACGCCGGATCGGACAGGAGGGTCGAGTAGTTCTCGAACCACACGAACTCGCTCGAGAGCCCAAAGGCGTCCTCGACGAGGAACGACTGCCGCACGGCCTGTGCAGCCGGCCAATAGAAGAAGATGAACGTAATCGCGAGCTGCGGCGCTAGAAGCGCGTAGGGCAGGGCGCGATTGCCGAAGACGGCACGCTTTTCCATTCGCTACCTGTCATTCCGGGGCGGACCGAAGGTCCGAGCCCGGAACCCACGACGTGAAACAACCATCGACATCTTGACCGTGGGTCCCGGGCAGCGGCTCAGCATCCTATGCTTCGCTGCGCCCGGGAATGACCCTGCTGGACTAGCGGCTGACCGACCGCTCGAATTGGCGCAGCATCTGGTTTCCACGCGAAACCGCCGCGTCGAGGGCGTCCTTGGCCGGCTTCTGTCCGGACAGCGCGCCTTCCATCTCCTCGGCCCACACGTCGCGCAGCTGGACCATGTTGCCGAGACGCAGACCGCGCGAGTTCTCGGTCGGCTCCTTGTTCGTCAGCTCGATCAGCGCCGTCTGGAGCGACGGGTTCTTGTCGTAGAAGCCCGCGGCTTTCGTCTTATCGTAGGCCGCGCGGGTGATCGGCAGGTAGCCGGATTCCTGATGCAGCTTCGCCTGCCGGTCGGTGTCGGACAGGAAGGTGAAGAACTTGGCGACGCCCTTGTATTCGGCCGCGCTCTTGCCGCCCATGACCCAGAGCGAGGCTCCGCCGATGATCGAGTTCTGCGGCGCAGTCTGCACCTCCGGGTAGTAGGGCATCGGCACCGCTGCCCATTCGAATTTCGCGTTGCCCCTCACGTTTCCGTAGAAGCCGGACGAGGTCAGGAAGAGCGGGCATTCGCCACTCGTGAACCGGCCCTCGCCGGCATTGTTGCGCCCGGAATAATCGAAGGTTTTGTCCTTCTGCAACTCGACGAGCGTCTGCAGGTGCTTCACCTGAAGCGGCCCGTTGAAGCTGAGAACCGTGTCGAACCCGTCGAGGCCGTTCGCCTTCGTCGACAAAGGCAGGTTGTGCCAGGCCGAGAGCTGCTCGATGTGGGCCCACGTCGACCAAGCGGTCGAGAAGCCGCAGGTAGCGTAGCCGGACGCCTTCAGCTTCTTGGCGGCTTCGAATACCTCGGGCCAAGTCTTTGGCGGCTGTTCCGCATTGAGCCCGGCCTTCTTCAGCGCATCCTTGTTGACCCACATCACCATTGACGAGGAGTTGAACGGCATGGACAGCATGTCGCCCTTGGCCGTCGAATAGTAGCCCGTGATGGCCGGAAGGTACGCCTTCGGATCGAAGCTTTCGCCCGCGTCCTTCATCAGCTCGTAGACGGGTTTCACGGCGCCCTTTGCGGCCATCATGGTCGCGGTGCCGACCTCGAAGACCTGCAGGATGTGCGGGGCGTTGCCGGCCCGGAACGCCGCGATGCCGGCATTCATGGCGTCCGGGTAGCTGCCCTTGTAGGTCGGGACGACCTTGTACTCGCGCTGCGAGGCGTTGAACTCCTCCGCCAGCTTCACGACGACCTCGTTGTTGCCGCCGGTCATGGCGTGCCACCATTGCACCTCGATCTGTGCGGAGGCAGGCGACGCGAGTGCGAGCGCGGCGGAGGCTGCCACGAAACGGGCAAAGGATCTCATTGCGTTCTTCCCTGAAAATCGGAGCCCTTGGTGGCCGGGGCCGCACTCGATCGGATTCGAGTGCAGCCCCACGCTGGGCCCGTCTCGTGTTGCTGTGCCGGGACGATGCCCGCGTGACAGTGATATGACAAGACGATGACGGTGGCGCCTGCGACGTTAGTCCGACGATAAGTCGCGGTCAGGCCGCCTGCGGGCGGTCCAGTCGCTGCGCGACGAGCGTCCTGAGCGCCCGGAGATCGCCGACGAATTGCCGGATGCCCTCCGCCAGCTTCTCGGTCGCCATCGCGTCCTCGTTCAGGGCGAGACGGAAGCCCGCCTCGTCGAACGCGCGCCAGGCCGGGTGTGCTGCAGGGGTCTGCGCAGAGAGCCGGCGCGGCAGCGGGCCGTCATCCTGGGCCAACTCGTCCAGGAGCGCCGGGGAGATCGTGAGCCGGTCGCAGCCGGCGAGCGCTTCCACCTCGCCGGCGTTGCGGAACGAAGCTCCCATGACGACGGTCGACGCGCCCCGGGCCTTGAACGCACCGTAGATGCTGGCGACGGATATCACGCCGGGATCGGTCTCGGCCGTGTATGGCCCGCCCCCGCCCTTTACGTGCCAATCCAGGATGCGGCCTACGAACGGCGAGATCAGGAACACGCCGGCATCGGCACAGGCCATCGCCTGCACGGACGAGAAGATGAGCGTGACGTTGCAGTCGATACCCTCGCGCTGGAGGATCTCAGCAGCCCGGATCCCCTCCCAGGTCCCGGCGATCTTGATGAGGACCCGCTCGCGCCCGATTTTCAGGTCGGCGTAGTCGCGGATGATGCGGCGCGCCGTCTCGACCGTCCTGGCAGTGTCGAAGGACAGGTCGGCGTCCACCTCGGTCGAGACCCGGCCGGGCACGATGCCCGCGAGTTCGGCCCCGACGGCGACCGCGACGCGGTCTGCGATCGCCGCGACCGTCCCGTCCTTGTGGCCGGATTGCTTCCTGCCCCAATCGAGGGCGCGCTCCAGCATGGCGGAGCCGCCTTCGGATTGCGCAGCCTTCAGGAGGAGCGTCGGATTGGTCGTGCAATCCTGCGGCTGGAGCCTGCGGACGGCTTCGATGTCGCCTGTGTCGGCAACCACCGTCGTCATGGATCGCAGCTGTTCGAGCTTCGAAGGCATTGTTTATCCGGGCTCCCTGCCGACGCTCATAGGGCGCCGAGCCGTCTCGTCGCAATGCGCTTGTGCAGGTGGACCATGAAGGCGATCCCGAAGAGCGGGATCATCAGGTTGATGATCGGGATCAGCATGAGGCCAGCGAGCAGCGCGCCGCCGGTCAACACGGTCGCGCGGTTCTCGCGCCGGAGCCGCGCGGCGTCCGGGACGGTCCTGAACCGGGCCGCGGCCATCTCGAAATACTCGCGGCTCAGCAGGTAGGCGTTGGCTGCGAAGAACGCGACGATGTTCACGCCCGGCACGAAGATGAGCATCAGGGCCACGACGTTGACCAGGATCGCCAACCCGGCGAAGCGCAGGCCGTAGCCGATCGACTTGCCGAGCGAGATCGGCTGGCCAGGGCGATCGGACGGGAAGTCCGTCTGCTCGACAACAAGGGCAGCCTCGTCGAGGAAGAAGCCGGCGACCAGGGCCGAAGTAATAGGCAGGACGTAGAGGAGCCCGATCAGCAGTCCCGCTCCTGCCAGGAACACGAGCACGCTGTTGATGAACGGGTAGTCGGCGCTGACCGGATGGGCCGCCACGAAGGTCGAGAGAAGCCAGGACAGCCCGTACCAGAGCAGCCCGAGGAGCAGCAGCGTCAGGCCGAGCGTGCGCCAGAAAAGGCTGCGCAACTCCGGCGATAGGATCTGGCGAAGCGCGGCATAGGCGGACGGAAGAACAGCGGTGACCATGGCACCGCCATACACGAGCTTTCCGGAACACGCTTGCGTGGCGGAGGCTTGAAACCGGCACCGCGCCCCGGCATCACGCCGCAACAAAGCTTGAGCGACCCTTGCTGCGCCCCATCTCCACGCCACCGCTGACGGACCCTCAAGCCAACGTCGATGTGGCGATCGTCGGGGCAGGCGCGGCTGGGATCGCGGCGGCCCGGTTCTGCCGTGCCGCCGGTGCGAGCGTCGCCGTCCTGGAGGCGCGCGATCGGGTTGGCGGACGAGCCGTCACGGCACGGGTCGGCGGGTTTCCGGTCGATCTTGGCGCGCATTGGCTCCATGCGGGGGACCTGAACCCGCTCGTGCGGATCGGGCGGGCCCGACGCGAACCGCTCCGCGCGGCGCCGGGTTCCGGCAACCTCGTCGTGAACGGCCGGCTGGGCACCCGGTCCGAGCGCGAGGCGCATGGCCAGGGCTTCGAGCGCGCGGATCGCGGCTTCAATGCCGCTGCCCGCGGGCTTGACGACGTCTCCCTCGCCAAGGCTCTGCCGCCGCTCGGACCCTGGCGGTCTTCCATCGCGGCCACGATGGCGCTGATCAGCGGCCGCCCGCTCGACGAGGTGAGTACGCATGACTTCCCGAGCGAGGAGTTCGGCGACAACTATTTCATCCGCGGCGGATACGGCGCCTATCTCGCCCGGCTGGCGGCTCATCTGCCGGTACGGCTCCGATGCCCCGTCTCCGCCATCGACTGGTCGGGCGAGGGCGTCACGCTGGCGACGCCGAACGGGACCGTTCGGGCGCGGGCCGCCGTCGTGACGGTCCCCACGCCGCTGCTGAAGCAGGGCGCGATCCGCTTCGCTCCGGCGCTTCCGCAGGCGACTGCCGATGCGCTGTCAGGCTTCCTCCCCGGCACCTACGAGCACGTCGTCCTGAACTGGCCGAATTCGCCCTTCCTTGGCGCGGACCGGTTGACGAAGATCATCACGCCGCGGCGCAGCCTCGGCCTGCTCACCAATATCGAGAACGCTCCCGTCCACTATCTTGAACTCGACTACGCCACGGTCGCGGAAGCGGGCGGGCGGGACCGCATGGCCCGGCTCGCGCGTGACTTCCTGAAGGGCGTTCTTGGCGCGAGCGGGATCCGCGACCTGCGCGTCCTGACCGTGACCGATTGGCTGGCTGACCCATGGTCGCGCTCGTCATGGTCCGTCGTTCCGCCCGGACGCGTCGCGATCCGGGAGACGATCGCGAGACCTGTCGGCGACAGGATCTGGTTTGCGGGCGAAGCGGTCTCGCAGGCCCTTTGGGGGACGGTCGGCGGCGCCTGGGAGGAGGGCGAGCGTGCGGCCCGGGAGGCGGTCGCGGCGGTTCGCTCCACGCCCGGCGCGCGATCCACTGGGGCCCGCGCCGGCAGCGTTCCCCTTCGGCCGGAAAGGCCGTAAGCGCCTTCCGGAGCAACGGATTCCGGAGGGATCATGTCGGGCGGTCACGGTCATGGCGCGATGGAAGGATCGAACAAGTCGATCGCGCTTCTGATTTCGGTTCTGGCGCTGTTCCTCGCCTTCTCGGAGACGCTTGGAA
>CAXUKK010000135.1:0-1075 GCA_964251455.1 uncultured Enterovirga sp. | reverse complement strand
CCCAGACGGACGCACTCAGCCAGAACGTCGAGGCGTCGAATCTCTGGGCCTTCTTCCAGGCGAAGACGATCCGCATGACGGTCGTGCGGACGGCCGGCGAAGCGGCGGAACTGCAGCGAGGGAGCGTGGCCGAAGGTCCGGCCGGGGCCGCGATTGCCAAGCGCATCGACGAATGGACGAAGACGGCAGCCCGCTGGGACAGCGAGCCTGAGACCGGCGAGGGGCGCAAGGAGCTTGCCGCCCGCGCAAAGGTCGCCGAGACGCGACGCGACACGTCGCTCGCTCGCTACCATCATTACGAGATCGGCTCGGCCGCTTTCCAGATAGGGATCGTGCTCGCCTCGGCCATGTTGATCACCGGGATCGCGGCGCTCGCCTGGATAGCGGGCGGGCTCGGGATCGCGGGTATCGTGATGATCGGCATCGGCCTCTTCGCGCCGCACGCGGTGCACCTCATTTAGGACGTAAAACCGATCATGCTCACCTATGCGGTCGGCGACATCCATGGATGCCACGACCTCCTGACCGAACTGCTCGGCCGCGTCGCGGAGGACGCTGCCGGGCGGCAGCACCGGCTCGTCTTCGTTGGGGACTACATCGATCGCGGCGACGACAGCGCGGCGGTCATCCGCACCTTGCAGCGGCTCCAGGCCGACCGGCCCGGGGACGTGGTCTGCCTGAAGGGCAACCACGAGGACCTGTTCCTCAAGTCGCAGGACCGGCCGGACGTCCTCCGGAACTGGATTTACAACGGCGGCGACGCCATGCTTGCCTCGTTCGGCGCAACATCGCTCGACGAGGTTCCGCGGGATGTCGTGACCTGGATCGCGGCCTGCCCGGTCAGTTTCGAGGACGAGCGCCGCTACTTCGTCCATGCCGGGCTGCGGCCGGGCCGCCTGCTCGACGAGCAGAGCGAGCACGACCGGCTCTGGATCCGGGACGAGTTCCTCGTCGGCGACAACGATTTTGGGAAGTTCGTCGTGCATGGACACACGCCGCAGCCGGATGGCCGGCCGGACCTGCGGCGCCACCGTGTCAACCTGGACACGGCGGCGGTGTATGGCGGGCGGCTGAC
>CAXUKK010000134.1:0-7605 GCA_964251455.1 uncultured Enterovirga sp. | reverse complement strand
GCGGCATCAACCGCGTGACCTACGACATCACCAGCAAGCCGCCGGGCACGATTGAGTGGGAGTGAGGTGAAACGCGGCATGAGCATAGTTTTGGTGGCTGGATCATGGACTGGCTTAAGCAGGCATTCGTAGCTTGCGCCGCGAACGCCTGCTTAGGTGGGAGATATCGGTTCCAGATCCTCTTGCTCGTGCACCAGCCTTTCTGTGGCAATTAAGTCCGCGAGTTCCTTGAGAACGCTCCCGTCCAGCTGTCCCATTCGCGCAGGCCTGCTCTCGGGTGCTCGCGTGCCGACCTGGCGGAGGAGGCGCACACTCATCAAATGGGGCCGCAGCACAACGTCGACCACCGCGAGGGAACGCTCGAGGTGACGGAAAATCCTGACGCCCCCAGGGTCCATGTCGCCCCAGTGGAAGGTAGGGACGCAGTCTCTGGAGGCCAACGAGATGATTGCGTCCAGAGCCAGGCGCGAAGGGAAACCTCCCGAGTAAACGACGAGGGCATTTTCGGGCTGACTTACCTCCCTGATGTGCCGAACGAACGAGGCATAGTTCTCGATGGTGAGGAGGTAGGCAGGCTTCCGTAGCGGCCGGAGGCGGACTGCGTGCTCGGGCGGCAAGCCCAGGAACTCCAGCCGCGGCAGGGCCGTCCCGTCCAACTTCAGCGCGCCGTGGATCAGAAGCGGTTGCGGCAGGCGCGTGATGCCCACAGCGGCCAGCAACTCGGCCGGCTGCAGTGCCTGGGCCGCGTCCAGGCCGGGATGCAGGAAGCCGAGTGTCCGCGCAACCGCGGACAGATGCCGCTCCAGCGCCTTGCTGTCTCCCACCGCCTTGCGCGCGAAGGTTCGGAAATCGACATCGGGCAGCCCTTGCCGGCCTGCGCGCAGCCCGGCCGCCGCCGCGAGCCGCAACACGGTCCCAAGCCCCTCCACGTCACCAGGGGAAAGCTCCAGCCGGGCCACGCCGCGCTCCCAGCTTGCCGCCACGCGGTCGATCAAGGCCGCTGCCGCAGCGGGCAAATCGGAGCGCCGTCGAAGCGGCTCCAGGTGCGCCCGCACGTTGTCCCGCGACGGCGTGCGTGCCACGCGCCGATACGCCGGCGCCGGGTCAGCCAGCACGACGCCGGTGATCCTCACGTCGTGGCGGGGGCCTTGCCGAAGTACCCGAACGCCGCCCTCGCGCTCGATCGCGTCCAAGCCTGCGAGGAACGTGTCCTGCTCGCCAACGCTGCCGAAACGATCAAAGGCAACTCGCGCGAGGAGGCGAGTGGCGGAGGGATTGGCTTCCAGGCGGTTGAGCAGGTCGTGGAGCAACGCATCGAGGTCGGAGAAGGAGCGGCCGCTCACTCTGCCGCCTGGGTCCGGGACCGGTTGGCCATGCTTGCCAGATCGGCATCGGTGAGATGCTGCGGATTGGCGGCGCGCATCTCCTGCCGGGTGCGGGGCTTGATTGTGATCGACTCGGCCACCGCCTGGTCCCCGCTCCGGAACACGTCGATGATGGTGTCCAGGTTCTCGTAGATCACGGCGCGCTTCTCGGGCGGCGCGGCGATGAGCACTTGCAGCCCGATGGCGCCATAGAAGTCCAGCAGCGTGCGCTGGTTCTGGCCGTCCATCTTGCTGAATGCCTCGTCGAACACGGCCAGGCCCATCCCCAAGCCATCCTCGGAGGCGATGCGCTGCGCGCCATGGTAGATGCTGGCCAGCGCGGCGCCGATGACGACGTAGAAGGGGACCTGGCGCTCCGCGCCGCTCCCCGTTCCGCGCCGGCGGTCAAAGGAGGTGACGCGGCCGGTCACGACGTCCTTCATCCGCAGATCGAAGGTGAAATATCGGCGGTAGTCCTCGTAGGCCGAGAGGTCGAGCGTTTCATCCGCGAACAGGCGCTCCACCTGCCTCAAAGCCCTTGCGTGCGCCTCGTTGCGGGGTTCGCCGCGGCCAAAGAGCGCGTCGAGGGCCGTCTCGTCCCTTTCGCACAACTGGGCAAGCTGGCGCAGGTCCTCGTGCTCGGGCTTGATCGAGGCGTGAAGGCTGTATGTTTCGCCGTGCAGGGGCCGCGCCTTGAGCGCCGACGCGAGCGCGGCGATCTCGTTGTCCAGGAGCGCGAAGCGGCTGTTGAGCTCGTGGACGAAGGTTGTCCGGAACAGCCGGGCGATCCGGTCAGCGGCCTCATCCGCCTGTCGAAGGTAGCGGATCAGCTCGTTGCCCTCAAGCGCCTCGATGCCTCGCGCCACCCAAGGACGGATCGCGGCGATGATCGACGCCGTCGCATGCTCCGGGAATGCGTCAGGGAACTCGATGGCATAGCGGCCGAGCGCAAGCCGGACGTCACGGTCGCGTTCGCGGTGCGCCTCGCGGGCCTCGGACGCCCGCTGCGACATATCCGCCGCGATCCTGCCGGGCGGGCGCGGGCGGAGCGACTTGTACTGTTCAGCCGGGCGTGAAAGGGCGCGTTTGGATTGGATAGCGTCGCGGAAAAGGCGACGTCGCTGCGCGACGGACAAGCGCGAGCCGGGCACGCCCTCGCCGGCCCCGAGCCTGAGGTCCACAGCCCGGATCGCCGCCTCATACCCGGCTGCCTCCCTGATCAAGCCGTCCCGCTCACGCCGCAGCCCCGAGATGGCGGAGGTGGCCCGGCGTTCGGCGTCGAGCAGGGCCGGATCGACGCTGGCCGCAATGCGCGAGAGCCGCGCACGGGCCTCGGTGCGCCGCTCATCGGCATCGGCGAGAAGGAGGACGAGGCGGTCCAGCCGACCCTTGCCCTCGACCTCTTGAGCGCCGCGCTCGAGACGCCGTGCCACGTCGTCGAAGAAGCGTTCGTTCGCCTCATGAACGCCGAGCAGCGATCTAAGCTCATCAACCCTCACGCCAAGACTGGCCTGCATCAGGGGCGCGGCCGCGAGTCCGATCTTGAAGTCCGGAAACTGCCGCATCTCCGTCACGAGTCCGTCGTAATAGGCGCCGTCATCCATCACGGCCCTGCCGCCGGCGAGCATCTGCTCCTGATCCTCGGCGAGCGCCACGTTGCCGATGCGCTGGACGATGAAGGCGGTCGCGAGCGGGTCCTCGCTCATGAAGACGGACGCCAGCGTGCCGGCCCGGGGCTGGGCCAAGTTGCCGGCCAGCCTGCGCGTGTTCGCCACCCGGCACCTGCGGAACTCGCGGCTGTGGCGCATGACGAAGGTGGCGCGCGATGCGTGCTCCGGATCGACGACAATCGCCTCGCGGTCCCGCATCAGCAGCGACTCGGCTGCACCACGCCAACGCTCGTCGGTGATCTCGGCCATGTCGCAGATCGTGCGCGGCCTCATGCCCTCCCGGCGCAGCAGCTCAATAAGCTGAAGTGTCGAAGCTTCCAGGGACACTCGGCCGGCCCGAGCCTGATGAAGACGGTCCTGCGCCTCCCTGATCTCCCCTTGGATGCTCCTGGACCAGCCGATCGCATCATCCCGGCGCTCGATCGCCTTGGGCAGACACGACGCCGCGGCCTGGCGCAGTCCGTCCAGCAGCCGGTCCATCCCGGCAGGATCGCTGGGCCAGTCGGGCGGGGAAAGGCCGCCACTCGCGGCGCGCACGGCCTCGAGAGATCGGATCAGCTCTCCCGGGTTGATGGCCGCCAGCCTGTCCCGATGCTCAAGGAGCTGCTCGAGCCGGGCCGCCTCAAGCCAGCGCTCCCGCAGCTTCGACACGATCTCCGAATGCTCGCGGTCGAGCGCCTTCAGCTCAAGTTGGACGATCGCCTGCCGTCCCGCGGCGTCATGGGCGGCGAGCTGGCGGTTGACTGCGGCCAAGTTCTCCTGCTGGCGTTCGATCTCGGCATCGGCCCGCGCGAGTTCCGCGCGAGAGCGCTCAAGCTCCGTCTGGCGCGCCTTCCTTTCCAGGAGATTGGCCCGGAGCGCAGCGCCTGCCTCGATCAAGGAGGCGAGCCGCTCGACGGCGCGCGCCGTTTCCTCCTCTTCCAAGGCCTCCCTGAACTGCTCGATCAGGGTCTGCAGTGCACGCAGTGCATCCAGCCGCCGGCCAAGCTCGCGTATGGTCGTCTGGATCTCCCGATAGCGCTGGATCGACTCGCGGAGCTCGCCGATGTCGATGTCCTTGCGCTCGAGGAGGAACGTCGTGACGAACTGCTCGACCGAACTCATGTCGGCGAACGAGAGCGCCAGGACGAACGCCCGGAGGAACCGCTCCGGCTCAGGCGTCCGATGCATGGTGAAAAGCCGCCTCATGTACTCGCGGATGAAATCCCGGGCGCCGTCGGGTGCGAGCAGGGATGAACCTGCGGCGGCGCAGGCCGAAGCGAGACGCGGGCGCACGACGTTCCATGGAGCCGAACGGCTGCGTCCATCGCCGAGGCGCTCGACGAAGACCCCGGAATCGACCTTGACGCCAGGCGCGACGTAGCGTCCCAGGACCTCCGCTCCGTGCTGGAGCGACGCCTCTATGCTCAAGCCGATGCTGAGCGGGTCGCGCTTGCCTGTGGGGTCCTCGAACACGAGTGCGACGTGCGTCCAGGCGCCTTCCGGGCGCAGGAAGGTCTCGTCGTTCAGCTGGCCGAGGCTATAGCTTTTCAGCGTGCGCTCGGATCGCCCTCCACCCTCGCCGGCCGACCTGTTGAAGCGGTGGTACCGGCCCGAACCGCCGGTCATCACCGCTTGTATGAGGTCGATCAGCGTTGACTTGCCCGAGCGGTTCTGCCCGAGAACGGCGGCGTCGCCTGCGATGTCAAGGTCGGCTGGAGCGAGCAGATGCCACTGCACGAGCACGATCCGGCGAAGCTCCATCACGGTGCGATAGCCTCCCCTTCCGCCACTGGCCTGGCAAGCAACTGGTCGAGCGAAGCCACGAAATCGTCTCCGGCCAGCGTGGCCACGATGGCCCTGATGGCAAGCTCGCGATCTCGGTCGTCAGGATCGAGGTCGCCGAGCGACACGACCGAGCGCCGTCCCAGCGCCTGGAGGACGCTCTGGAAATCGCTGATCGACAGGGACGCACGCCGGGTGCCTGCGACAATCTCCTCGTATGCCACGAACGTCTCGTTCAGCGTCACGGTGGCGGTGCCGTAGCCGTTGACCTCGCCGTGCTGGACATCCTCTTCCCACAAACGGCGAAGGACGAGGAGCACGATCGTCTCATCGATCCTCAGCCTGGGGAGGGATACGCGCTCGGGATCGGGCAGGATGCCGGCCCAGCCCTCCGTCTCCCGAAAAACCAGGCGATACCCGGCGACATCGAAATAGTCATCCACAAGCCTTGCGAGCGGCGCCCGATGCAGCGTCTCGATCAGCCGCACGGCCCCGCGGTCCTCCAAATGCACGAACTGGTGGCGCATGAGGTGCGAGATGAGCTGGGTGATGCGCTCGTAATCCCGTGGATCGCGTCCCTCGACAGCGGCGAACTCAGCCAGCATGGCGGGCATCCAGCGTCACCGCATCGTCCAGCCGACGTATCGTGAAGCCGGGGCAGGCCAGCCATTCGTTGTTCACGACCGCGTCGTTCGCGACGACCGCGAAGGACTTGTCCAGTTGCAGCGCGGCGAGGCCGGCACCTGGCGCGTCGGCGACGATCGCCAGTCGCAGCGCCTCGAACGCCAGGAAATCATCGAGCGTCTCGAGCCAAAGCGAGGACGCGCCGACTTCTCCGAACGGAGGGATGCGCCGTTCCAGGAATCTGGCGACCTGCGCACCCGTGACCGCCAGCCTATCGAAGTACTCCCGTTCAAGCCGTCGGCGCAGTTCCCGGACGGGATCGCGGCTCGGCAGCATAAGATCGCCGCCCGTCACGCTCGTGCGGACGCCACGGGCGCGGGCGAGGAGCGACGGCGCGAGGACCGTCTGCCGAGGCTCGATGAGCGTTGGGGCGTCCAATGCGACGTCGCGCCGCTCCTGAAAAATATCGAGGCGGAGGATCAGTGCCTCGCTGCGTTCCAGGAAGCCCCCTCGGCGACCCGCATAGCGCACCACGTTGCGCAGCCTCGTCTCAAGCCGGCCCCGGTGCTGCTGGATGCGCCTGAACGCCTCCTCGATGCTGTCGAACACCCTCCTGATGCTCGCGAGGTCGTCGGCGACGAGCGCCCGAGCCGATCCCGGGTCCTGCGCCAGTCGGGCTTCCAGGTATGCGCCTGCCATCCGATCAAGGTCGGCCTCGGAGCCCTCCAGCTCATCGACCGCACGCAGGATCGAGTGCCTGAAGCGGTAGGGATGGGCTGTGGTCGCAATCGCGGCGTAGTCGCGCAGGAGGACGCGCTCGATGAAGTCCTCGAAGTAGTGGCGGAGCCGGTCGCCAACGTTCTCCGCCGAAAGGACCTTGTGGTCCACCTCGCGAAGGGCGGACAGCACGCTTCGCAGATAGCGTCCGAACGCCGCCGCGTCCTGAGCCGCCTTGTTGAGGCCCAGGGCGCGCTCGGCAGGGGCTGCCCGGACGGCCTCGATGGCATTGCGGACCTCCGCGACCAAGCCGCCCAACTGCTCGGAGGCGCCGTCCCGCATTGAGCAAAGGAATTCTGCAAGCCGCATCGCGCCGGCCGGCATGTCCACCGTAATTTTGAGACCGTAACGGGCCTCCTCAAGCCACCCGGTCGCGACGAGGCGGTTGTAGATTTGCCGACTGCGCGCGATCACCGTGCCGGTGGCGTCCTCGTCAGCCCCGGCGACCCGGCGGCGACGGACGCGCCGACCGCCGTGGGAGACGAGGCGGTCCAGATCGACTGGCACCTCCTCCACCCAAAGGTCCGGACAGGAGGCGAACTGGCGGTAGACAAGGCTTACGACCTCCGCTTCCGACGGAAACGCGATGTCGGAGCGGTAGAACTCCGCGTAGATGGCGAGGATGACGTGCTCATAGAGGCGGCGGTTCGCGCCCGCCAGCACCGTGAAGATGTCGGGAGAAAGCTGACCGAACATCGGCAGGCGTGGCATGTCGGACATCATCTGCTCGACCTCGCAAGACCTCCGCCGGCACCGCCGCCGAGCGCAAGCGAACAGGGGAGCTTGTATGGCACTCCGCTGTTTCGCGCTCCTTGGCCTGTGCGGTCGAGCATTCGCCTTCCCCTCAGGCTCGGAACTATGAGCGGCGAACGGGCGGTAAGTCCAGAGGCGCTCAGGATCGGAATTGCTAAGGTTCGTCAGAAATTTCCGATCACGCAGCCAAATGCCGCCCAACCCGCGCAAAGTCGTCGCAGCTCGGCGGGAAGGCCGCGTTGTTGCGCCATGCTCGCTGGCCCTGATGAAGGAGAAAGCGTTCTTGCATGGTGCGCTGGCGACACTGGCCCCTTATGGCTTACGTGGGCTGTATGCGCTTCTGGAGTTTCAGAGGCACGTGCGTCCTCGCTCCGACATCGGCACCAGGTGTTTGGTCTTGGGGGGGCGTGGAGGGCCCGAGGATCGCGCGGTCGGCCGCAGCATAGGCGGCCTGGCGGCCAAGCTGTTATGCGGCGCGGACGGCCGGCAAGGCGCTCCTGGGTTGCCGCGCCACCGCGCCCCTTGCAAAGTCGGAAATGCGGATTTTGCAAACCGCCGTCGGAATGGCCCGACAATCAAGCAATAGAGTGGAATGACAACGATGACCAGGAAGACCGGCCGCCATTTCTTCGCCAACCCGGGGCCGACCAACA
>CAXUKK010000133.1:0-7666 GCA_964251455.1 uncultured Enterovirga sp. | reverse complement strand
GATCTCGCCGACCCGGAATGGTGTCGTCTCGTGTTCTACGAGACGCTCCCCGACCTGGAGCGCCACCGCGACCTCATCGCCGATGCCGATGCCGTGATCGTCGGCTCCTATGTTCCGGACGGTGTGGAAGTCGGGCGCATGGTCCAGGACTGGGCCCGCGGCACGACGGCCTTCTACGACATCGATACGCCGGTGACGCTCGGAAAGCTCGCACGGGGCGAGACCGACTATATCTCGCCAAACCTCATCCCAGGCTTCGACCTGTACCTGTCGTTCACCGGCGGACCGACACTGGAGCTCATCGAACGCCACTACGGCTCCCCGGCAGCACGGGCGCTCTACTGTTCGGTTGATCCCGCCGCATATCCGCCGCTCGATCGGGAGCGGCGCTGGGATCTCTCCTATCTCGGCACCTACAGCCAAGACCGCCAGCCCGTGCTGGAGCGACTCCTGCTCGAGCCTGCCCGGCGCCTGCCGCATCTCCGCTTCGTGGTGGCAGGCCCGCAATACCCGGCCGACATCGTCTGGCCAGGAAACGTCGAGCGCTTCCAGCATGTCGGGCCGGTGGACCATCCGGAGTTCTACGCCGCCAGCCGCTACACATTGAACGTGACCCGCGCGGACATGGTCACGGCGGGCTGGAGTCCGAGCGTCCGGCTGTTCGAGGCAGCGTCCTGCGCGACGCCGGTCATCTCGGACGTCTGGCCCGGGATCGAGGATGTTCTGACGCCGGGCCGCGAGATCGTGCTGGCGACGAGTGCGGACGAGGTCGTGGAAATCCTGCGCGACCAGAATGACGATAAGCCGATCCGGATCGGCCAGGCGGCCCGGGCACGGATCCTCGAGGCGCATACGGCTGACTGCCGGGCGGCGGAGTTGGAGACCTATCTGGCCGAAGTGACGCGGCAGACCCGCGGTCCCGCGTCGCGCCGGGACGAAGCCCTCGTCGTCTAGGCGACCTTGCGCAGCAGGAAGACCGCTCCGTCCCAGTGCGCAAACGTGGGGCGGGGTTCCTCCGGGGATGCGAAGCCAGCACCGGCTGCGGCGTCCAAAAGGTCACGGCGGTCCAGAGAGGGGTCACCCCGATACGAGTAATTGAAGATGGCGAGCGTTCCGCCGGGGCGCAGCACCCGCCCGGCCTCTACGATGTGTCGCGCCGCGAGTTCGGCGCCAGCCTGCACCAGATAAGGGAACACGTCCGAGGCAAGGACGAGATCGAACCTGCTATCATCAAGGCCCGTGAGGTCGCGTCCGGACGACACGTCGAGGAGGACATTCGGGAGCCCGGCGCAGCGCTGCCGCGCCGCGACGATCATCTCCCGGGACACATCGAGGCCAGTCACATGGGCCACCACGGGCGCGAGCGCGCGAACGAAGCGGCCGATCCCGCAGCCGATCTCGAGAATATCACGGCCGCCGCCGGTCAATCCCCAGCCACGAAGTGCCTCGACGATCTCCGACGTCGCGGCCTGGAGCAGTTCGGCCGAGCCCAGCGCGTAGAGGGCGACGCCCGCCTCGGGCTGCGACTTAGCAAGACGATCGAACACGGCGGACCAATGCGCGATCGTCTCCTCGGCAGACGAGGCGCTGCGGTCGTGCTGGGCCTCGGCCATCACGGCGCGTATCGTCGCGAAGGCGGAGCCATGCTGGTCGAGCAGTGCTGAGAGGGCTGAAAGCCGGCGTGCGGCCGGATCAGGCGCGCGCAGCGCGACAGGCCCCCTCTCCCGTTTGGGTGAGGGCTGGGGTGAGGGCTCGCTACAGCCTGCGAGGACACCACCCCCACCCTGTCCTTCTCCCAAACGGGAGAGGGCACCCGCGCTTACTTGAGAAGCGCCATTGCAGCGTAGCCCGGCCTCTTGGACAGCGCCCCTCACCTGCTCCGGAGAAACCGCCTCCATGCAGAGGCGCATAAGCGCCACGTTGGGCGGCATGCCGCCAGCAAGATACGCGTCCACGATCGGGCGGAGCCTGTCAGTCATGGCGCCGGAAGCTGCGGCACTGGTTCCAGCGGTCGCTCGCTCCCCACTCGTATTTGTAGCCCTCCTGCCCGCGCAGGAAGTGGAACTCTCTGGCTCCCTCGGCGCCTGCGGCTGCAATTGCGCGCCCGACCAGCAGAGTGCCGGGGCTCTCGAACGAGAAATCCGGATCGAAGCCGCCGAGATAAGCGTAGGCGCTAGCCTGATGGTGCAGCCCATAATACGCTCCGACGACCTGCCCCTCGATCGTCAGCGTCCAAAGGCGAGTGAGACCTGCTTCGGCCAGGCGCGGCAATGCGAGGGTGTGAAAGCGACGGACCGGATCATCCACGAGCACGCCGTCTTCGCCCCGCGTCGCCCAGCGGGCACCGTGCAGTCGAACAAGATGGTCGAGGAAGTCGGACACGCCTTCGGGCCCCACGCCACTCACCTCCCCTCCCCGCCGATTTACGCGGTTCTCGGCCATTCGCAGCTTGCGCCGCTTCCGCGTCGGGACGGCATCATCCCCTGTCAACCCGAGCACCGGGCAGGCGCTCTGCTCAGCGCGGCTCTCGGTGGTCCTTGGTGGCAGGGGCAGTTCCCGCCCATTTGCGTCCGGCATGAGTTCCTCGAGCTCCCACGTTGCCCAGTCTTGCACCAGGTCGTGAACCGCTCGGGCCAGTGCCGCGCCGGCGTCTGGCAATGCCGGATCAAGGAGCACATCGAGGTAGTCGGTAATCCCGATACCGATCGGCAAGAGGCGGCGGCCGAACGCACCGTCTTCCAGATAGACCGGGGCCAAGGCGATGAGCCTGTCGCCACACCGGACGGCAACCGTGCAGAGGCGGCCAGGGTAAAATGCCTGCCACCAGGACACGACCCAGGCCGGGGACTGGAAAGGCGTCGCCGCCGGGCAGCGCCGCCACAGCGCCCACCAGTCGGTGGCAAGGGCCATCAGTCCTGCCTCGTCTTCCACGAGCACCGCCTCGAGGGTGACGCTCATGCCGCCCCGATCAGGGGCGCTCGCCGGGATGTCAGCCCGTCATAGAGATTGAGATAGGCAGCGATCATGCGCTCCTTGCCGAAGCGGAGCCGTGCCGCCCGTCGGCAGGCGTCCGGATCGATCTCGCCCGCCCGGCCGATCGCCTGCGCCATGCTCGCCGCGTCCTTGACGAGAAAACCTGTTCGGCCGTGCTCGACGGCATCGGCGAGCGCCCCGTTCGGGAACGCGATGACGGGCGTCCCGCAAGCCGCGGCCTCGCGGGCAACAAGGGACGACGTCTCCGGTGCAAGCGAGGGGACGAGCACGCAGCGCGCGGCCGTCAGCAGCCGGCGCTTCCGGGCAAAGCCGACCGGTCCGATAAAGCGGCGTTGGCTGTCGAGGCGCGGCCGCAGCTCTTCCTCGAAGTAGCGCTGGTGAGCTTCGTACGGGAAGACTTCACCGGCGATCAGCAGCGACACCCCTGCCGCCTTTGCGGCCTCCAGCGCGACGTGGACACCCTTCTCCGGGCAGATCCGGCCGAGGAACATGGCGTGGCCGCGTCTGGCATGCCGCGCCTTTAAGGCCTCGACGTCGATCCCGTTCGGGATCGGCGGCAGCAACCTCGGTCCCTCGCTGCACGCCGCATGCTGCACGTCCGAAACGCAATGAAGCCAGGTGTCGGGACGGGAGGGTCGCAAGGCCTCCGCCGGGTACCAGGAGGGCGGCAGATGGAGGGTCGCCAGGACAGGCAGGCCGAGCGGGGGTAGATAGGCGTGGAAGTCTATCCCGTGGAGGTGCACGACATCGACTGGAAAACGGGCGAGTGCCGAGCCGATGACCGACCGGGTTGCTGCCTGCGCCTTCAGCTTCGCGGTCTCGTCCAGCTGGCCCGAGATGACGGGAAGCGGCACGAGCGTGCCTGCGACCATCGACCCTTCCTGCGCCACGACCAGCGATCGATGCCCCGCCTCGACGATCCCGCGGTCCAGCATGGACAGGACCTGCTCGGCGCCGCCTGACGCATCCGGCGAAACGGGCGCGAGCGGGTAGGCGACGCTGAGTATGGTCAGGCTCACGCCGCATGCCCCAGGCGGAGTGCGCGGGCCGCATCGGCCGCGAGTTCGAGCCAGCGTTGTCCCGTGAGGCCCCAGCCGTAGCGCTCATAGAGAAGCGCGCCGCCATTCGGCAGCTGGCTGAAGTTGTAGGACGGCGCAATCCGGTAGCGCTCCGCAGCAACGCCGAAGCCGGACAGAGTCCCGGCCTGGGTCGCGTGGGCGGCGATCATCCGGGCCTTCAACTCCCGCTCGCCGGGCGTGAGCTGCAGCGCCGCATCGTCTGGCCCGTTCCCGAAGCTCTGGCGCAGCCAACCCCCATGCGGCGCTGAACAGTAAAGCGGAACCTCGATCAGCGCAGGCCGAGGACCGACAATCATCCCAAGGCCCGCCTGGACGGCCCAGCAGACGGCGTCGTGGTCCGGGTGTCCGCCCTCATATGTGTGCGTGATGACGAGGTCCGCTCCCTCGAGCATGGGCGCAATCCGGCGCGCGATATCGGCGAGCGCGAAGGCGACCCCCTGGTCGGCAGCGCCAAGGCTGAACAGCTGCTCGCCGCGAACGCCGGCGAGCTCCATCGCGGCCAGAAGCTCCGCCTGCCGGGCGGCCGCGTACTCCGCCGGGCTCGCAAAACCGTGCCGGCGCGCGTCGTCGCCGTTGCGAGGCGCTCCATCCGTGACGTGAACGATGGCGACATCATCCAGCCTGGAAAGAATGGCGCCGCAGGCCAGCGTCTCATCGTCGGGATGGGCGAAGACGAGGATAGTCCGGCCCGGTATGCGCGGTCGGGCTGGGTCAGTGATGGCGCGGAGAAACGATTCCACGTTCTTCATGCTGGGGTGCTCGGCAGAGCCGAGCCTCGAAGCCTGCATGGTCGTCCCGCGTGCTTAGTGGCCTCTTCGCGGCACCTCAGCATGAGGAACGTTGCGCTGTTCATTCCTACTCCGCCGCGGCGACAGCCGGCCTTACCGAGGAGGACGACGGCGCGTAACGACGGATCATGTCGCCGCAGAACTCGGCGAAGAGCTCAGGCTCGCGCGGCGGGCTCGTGTGGTGCGGCTCGATCCCGAGATGCTCGGGCGTGAAGCAGAAGGTCACCGTCACGTCGAAGTCGCGGAGCGCCTCCATCTGGCGGTCGAACCAGCGCAACGCGTCCGGACGGAAAGAATCCGCCCAGGACAAGCCCGTGCGCAGGTAGGTGATACCAAGCCGCTTCATCCAGGCGACGGCATCGTCGAGCCGGTGGTCGTCATAGTGGAACCACTGGCAAACGCCGAGCGCCGGCGTGAACTCGGCGAAGATCTCCGCCGATGGCTTCGGCGAACCGTCCTCGCGCAGGATTCCCATGTGGAAGTGCCGGTAATAGGAAGAGCCCTCCGCCTCCTTGTGCCGGGTCGTCGCCTCCCAGGCCTTCGGCAGGTCGTAAAGGCTGTACCAGTGAATGCGGGGCGCCTTACCGATGAGGAGCTCGGCCGTGCGGCGCAGGCCCCACACCTGGACCTCCTCAGCCCCGAAGGTCGAGATGCCGACCTCGCTCACCCAGACCGGTTTGTCGGTAACGGCGCGGATTTCGTCGATCTTCGCGGGCCAGTCGTGGATGGACCAGAGATTCCAGTCGAGCGGGAAACCGTGAACGGCGACGGCCTCCACGTTGTCCATGACGCCGTAGCCCGAGAGCAGGTTCACGAAATGCGGGTCGATCGGCGACATGCCGCCGACGACGCGCGGTAGGTGCGCGTTCTCGGCCCGGATCGCCTGGCCCGCCAGGTTCACCATCCGGCCAAACTTGGACCAGTCGGGATCGAGGTTCGGGTCCCAATGCGACTTGTTGTTCGGCTCGTTCCAGATCATCGCCGCTTCGATCACGGGCGAACTCCTTTTGCGGGGTAAACCGGCCCGGTCCAGGGCTTGGCCTCGACGTCGACACGGCGGCAGACGAACACCTCTTGCTCCGGGTGGGAGGTGATCTCGAAGCCCGCCGACCGCAGCATCGCGGCCGAGCAGGCCGCATTCGGAGCCCACCAGTTCGTCGGGTCGTTCGAGTAGCTGTTCTCGATGAAGTGGAGCTTAGGGTACCCCGGGCTGTCGAACATCTCCGTGTCCCAGAAGTCCGCGTTGTCAGGCACCTGATCGATGTTCGCGGAGCCGCGTTGGAGCGACTGATAGACGAGGAGATCGCCGGCCACGTGCTCGTGGATAAGGTCCAGCGCCAGGAGCGGGTGCCGGAGGTGGTAGGGCACCCCCATGAAGATCACGACGTCGAAGCGCTCGCCGAGGGCGCCGACATCGTAGACGGAGAGCTGACGGAACTCGATATCGTGGCCTGTGATCTCGGCCGCAAAGCGCGCCTGCGCGAGATAATCATCGTCGAAGTCGATGCCGAGGACGCGGGACGCGCCGCGCTTCTTCATCTCGATCGAGTAGAAGCCGCCGTTGCAGCCGATGTCGAGGACCGACTTGCCGGTCAGATCCGCCGGGATCGCATGCGCGAAGCCGCGGAATTTTACGCCGGGATAATCGCCGAGGAAGTGGTCAGGGGCCGTCCACACCCCGCCGAGTTCCATGTTGTGGAACCATGGTCCGAGAGTCTCAGCTCTCCGGCGTATGTCGTCCGGCGAGATCGGCTTGTTCATCCGCCTGGAACCTCTTCCTTGCTTGCGGCGACGCTAAACGTGTCGGCGTGGCTGTTTGCTCCTGTCGCCGCCTGGGCTCCCGACAGAAGCGTGATGGCCGAGCGATAACCCCCAAGCGTGCCGACATCGACATAGGACGCGCCTGCCTTGACGCCGACCGCATGTCCGCCTCGCTGCAGGTAGGCGTTGACCAGCGTCCCGATATACTCGTCCTCGCAGTTTCGCTCGTGCCAGAGCCGGTGCAAGCCGTGCAGCACATGGCCCGGCATCTTGAACGCCCCCCAGATCCAGCGAGAGCTGGCATCGGGCCGCTTCACCTGGATTTCGAGCACCCTGTCGCGTTCATCGAGAAGGACAGCATCGAAGAATTCGGGGCGCTCCACCGGAAAGAGCAGGAAGGAGAGCGTGTCTTCGGGAAGCTCCGACAAGGCTTCATCCGGGAACCACACCGTGTCCGGCAGGCCGACGATGACCGGTTCGTCCACGCGGATAAAGGGAACCGAGCGGAAGATCGCATCGCACAACCCCGCCGCCTGAGGCTGAACGACGTAGGCGATCGCAGCACTCCCGTAGACGCCGCCGAAATAGGCGAGGATGTCCGATTTGCCGGGCGAGATGACGAAGCAAATCTTGTCTGCCCCGCCCTTGATCATCCGCTCGACCAGATACTCGGAGACGGCGCAAGGCCGTTCGACACCGTCCTTGAGGCGGCTGCCGACTGGCAGAAGTTCCTTCGAGAAGGCCAACGGCTGAATGCGGCTGCCGCGTCCGGCAGCCGGGATGATGCCCCACATGGCTATGCCTCCAGAAGGCGCGCGTCGGAGGAAACCGCCTCGCCGACGAGCCGCTCCAGTTCCATGGCCCGGTGCTCGGAGGTGTGCTCGGCGAGCACCCGCTCCCGAGCCGCTGTCGAAATGCGCCTCAATTCGAAATCCGAAAGGTCGATCGCGGCGAGCGCGTCTGCCGTTGTGTCAGCCGTCAGGATCTCGGAACCGGGGGTGAAGAAGGCATCCAGACCTTTCCAGCTATCGGACAGGATCGGCG
>CAXUKK010000132.1:0-7671 GCA_964251455.1 uncultured Enterovirga sp. | reverse complement strand
CCGCCATCAGCCTGTTCGGGTTCAACTCGGGCGCGGCGCTCGCCACCGTGGTCGGCGTCCTGATCGAAGTGCCCGTCATGCTCACCGTCGTCTGGATCGTGAACCGGAGCCAGGCCTGGTACGAACGGGGCTCGCTGCCCAAGGTCGCGCATGCCGCCTCTCGCCACACCTGACGGAAGAGGCCGCCTCGTCGTCATCTCGGCACTGGGCGTCGTCCAGATCCTCGCCTGGGGATCGTCCTATTACCTGCTGGCCGTGATCGCGGCGCCCGTCGCGGCAGATACCGGCTGGCCATTGCCCTGGATCGTGGGAGCGCTGTCCGCCGGGCTGCTCGTTGCCGGTTTGCTGTCTCCGCAGGTCGGCCGGCTGATCGGAGAACGCGGCGGGCGCCCGGTCCTTGCCGGCTCGTCCGTTCTCCTGGCGGCCGGCCTCGTCGTCATCGGTCTGGCGCCCGCGCTGCCGCTCTTCGTCGCCGGCTGGCTCCTGTTGGGCGCCGGCATGGGCGCGGGCCTCTACGACGCCGCCTTCGCGACCCTCGGCCGGCAATACGGCGCGGCCGCGCGGCCGGCCATCACGACCCTCACGCTGTGGGGCGGCTTCGCCAGCACCGTGTGCTGGCCCCTATCGGCGTGGCTCGTCGGGCAGGTTGGCTGGCGGGGCACCTGCCTGACCTACGCGGCGATCCAGGTCGCCGTTTCGCTACCGCTCATCCTGGCCGTGATTCCGCGCCCGCCCGCCCTGCCGACGGCGCACGAGAACGGCCGGTCGCCGGTCGCCCTGCTTCCGTCCGAGAGACGAACCTTCCTGCTGTTCGCTCTGGTCCAGACGGTCGGGGGCGTGACCACGTCCATCGTCGCCATCCACCTCTTGACCTTGCTCCAGGCGGGTGGACTCGCGCTCGCCGGGGCGGTGTCGCTCGGGGCCCTGATGGGACCATCCCAGGTGGGGGCAAGGCTGGTCGAGATGGCCGGACGCGGTCGTCACCATCCGCTCTGGACGTTGGCCGCCGCAGTGGTCCTGACCGCGTCCGGCCTGGTGTTGCTCTGGTCCGGCTTCCGCTTCACCGCTGCGGCGATCATCCTCTACGGGGCGGGAAACGGAGTCTCTTCCATCGCCCGGGGCACAGTCCCGCTCGCGCTGTTCGGACCTGGTCGCTACGCCTCGCTCCTGGGCCGGATCGGCCGGCCGAGCCTCCTGGCCCAAGCCGTGGCACCCTCGTTCGGGGCGGTCGTCCTGTCCGATTATGGCGCGGGGCCGACCCTGGCCTTGCTCGCCGTCATGGCCGGCCTGAACGTCATCCTGGTCGCACTCCTTTGGTCGGTCGCCGAACGTCCTTCCCAGTCGGTCACTCCATAGGAGCGGCAGGTGCGGCCGCGTTGCGGCCTAGCTCCCCTTCACGTTCTGCTGCAGCCGGGCGAGAAGGCTCGACGTGTCCCAGCGCTTTCCGCCCATGCGCTGCACCTCGCCGTAGAACTGGTCGACGATGGCCGTGACCGGCAGGGTCGCGCCGTTGCGGCGGGCCTCGTCGAGGCAGATCGACAGGTCCTTGCGCATCCAGTCCACCGCGAAGCCGAAATCGTACTTGCCCGCGTTCATGGTCTTGCCGCGGTTCTCCATCTGCCACGAGCCTGCAGCGCCCTTGGAGATCACCTCGAGCACGGCCTCGATGTCGAGCCCGGCATGCTTGCCGAAATGCACCGCCTCGGCGAGGCCCTGGACGAGGCCGGCGATGCAGATCTGGTTCATCATCTTGGCGAGCTGGCCGGAGCCGGACGGGCCGAGCAGCCGGCAGGAGCGGGCATAGCTCATGATCGCCGGCTCGACCTTCGCGAAGGTCGCCCCGTCGCCGCCGCACATCACCGTGAGGACACCGTTCTCGGCACCGGCCTGGCCGCCCGAAACCGGAGCGTCGATGAAGCCGAAGCCGTGCGCGGTTGCAGCCGCTTCAAGCTCGCGCGCCACTTCAGCGGAGGCCGTCGTGTGGTCGACGAAGGTCGCGCCCTTCGCGACCGCCGCGAATGCACCGCCCTCGGCGACCGTGACCGAACGAAGGTCGTCGTCATTGCCGACGCAGCAGAACACGATCTCCTGGCCCGCGGCCGCCTCGGCCGGCGTTTCCGCGGCCCGTCCGCCGTTCTCGGAGACCCATTTTTTCGCCTTGGCGAAGGTGCGGTTGTAGACCGTGACCTCGTGCCCCTTCTGGCCGAGATGCCGGGCCATCGGGTAGCCCATCACGCCGAGCCCCAGGAACGCCACCTTCGCCATCGTTTCCCCCTTTGAACTGGTCGGCCCGTCTTATGGACGCGGTCAGGACGGGTCAAACGGCGCTACTTGATGTCGAAGGAGACGTATTTCGCCCTGATGCGGTCGTAGGCGCCGCTCGCGATCACGCGGTCGATCGCGGTGTTGAAGAACGTCAGGAGGGCGGTGTCGCCCTTGCGCACACCGACGCCAAAGCCTTCGCCGCGATCCACAGGCAGGTCGGTGATGAAGCGGCAGCACATCTTGCCTTCCCGGCTGTCCAAGAAGGCGGAGAGCGCCAGCTTGTCGCCGAGTACGTAGTCGAGCCGGCCCGTCAGGAGGTCGAGATCCGCCTCCTCGAGCTTGCCGAAGGGACGGAGGTCGGTGCTCGGATAGGTGCTTTCGAGGAAGCCGGCGAATTCGCTGTCCGCGACCACGCCGACGGACTTGCCGACGAGATCAGGCGCGTTTCCGCCCGCATTCACGGCGGCCGATTTCGGGCCGATCAGCGCGGCCGGAATGCGGTAGTAGCGCTTCGAGAACGAAACGCGGTGCTTGCGTTCCTTCGTGATCTCGAGGGACGACATGATCGCGTCGTAGCGGCGCTCGCGCAGGCCGGCGATGATGCCGTCCCAGTCCTGGAACACGAAGGTGCAGGTGGCGGCCATGGCCTCGCACATCGCCCGCCCGAGCTCGACCTCGAACCCGGCCGGCTCGTTATTCTCGCCGTAGTTGAAGGGCGGATAGGCGCCCTCGGTCGCGATGCGGATCGGCTGCGGGATCGGTGTCGGTGCGAGCGTCGGCTGCCCCGGAGCGGGCGTTTGCGCCTGCGCGGACCCCAATCCGCACAGGCAGGCCAGCGCGAAGATGATGACGCGACGGAGGCTCACTGGATCTTCGGCGGGGCGCCAAAATCGATGGGCGGCAATCCGCCACCGCCGCCGCCCGGCAGATCGAGCCCTGGCACGGTCAGGTTGTCGAGGCTGCGCTGCACGGTTGCCGGATCAACCGTGGTGCCGCTGGTTTTGTAGTGCATCACGATGCGTGGATAGAAGATCACGATCGCGACCATGATCAACTGGATCACCACGAAGGGGATCGCGCCCATGTAGATCTGCCCCGTGGTGACCGGGGCCATCTGCTTGCCCGTCAGTCGATCGAGATACGGAGCCTTCGGCGCAACCGAGCGCAGGAAGAACAGCGCGAACCCGAAGGGCGGGTGCATGAAGCTCGTCTGCATGTTCACGGCCAGCATCACGCCGAACCAGACGAGGTCGATGCCGAGCTTGTCGGCAACCGGCCCGAGGAGCGGGATGATGATGAAGGCGAGCTCGAAATAATCGAGGAAGAACGCGAGCACGAAGACGAGCGCGTTCACGACGACGAGGAAGCCGATCTGGCCGCCCGGGAGCGAGGTCAGCAGGTGCTCGACCCACAGATGCCCATTCACGCCGTAGAAGGTCAGCGAGAAAACGCGCGCGCCGAGCAGGATGAAGATCACGAAGGCGGAGAGCTTCGCGGTCGCCTCGGTCGCCTGCTGGACGAGGTTCCAGTTGAACCGGGCCGGGTTGCGATCGAGGCGGCGCTTCACGGCCGCCAGGATGATGGAGCCGAGCGCACCCATCGCGCCACCCTCGGTCGGGGTCGCAAGGCCGATGAAGATGGTGCCGAGCACGAGAAAGATGAGGAGCAGCGGCGGCACCATCACGAAGGTGACCTGCGTCGCCATGCTCGACATCAGCCGCAGGCCGGAGGCGCGCTCGATCAGCCCGACGGCGAGCGCGTAGATCGCGGCCGCTGTGGCCATCTCGACCATGACGATCGTGATCTCGTAGGCCGGATAGGAGCGCTGCAGGACGAAGTAGGAGGCCACCAGCGCGGTGACCACCACGGCCGACAACACCACCCGGCGCGGGCCGAGGAAGCGGTGCATGACGGCGCAGATCAGGGCCACGACCGTCGAGACGCAGATCGTCAGAATGACGAAGTCTGCGCCGCTTTTGATGCCCGTCTGGGTCATGACGTAGTAGCCGACAAGCCCGGAGAACAGCACGAGCACGCCAAGCTGCCAGACGCCGCGCGCGCCGTCCGGCTCACGGTACCCGATCGCGTCCACGGGCAGGCCGGGCGCCGTCTTCGGGTAGATCAGGGTCATCAGGAAGACGTAGCCGGCATAGAGGCCTGCGAGGATCAGGCCCGGCAGGAATGCGCCTTCGTACATGTCGCCGACGGAGCGGCCGAGCTGGTCGGCCATCACGATCAGGACCAGGGACGGCGGGATGATCTGCGCAAGCGTGCCGGAGGCTGCGATCACGCCGGATGCGAGGCGCCGGTCGTAGCCGTAGCGCAGCATGATCGGGAGCGAAATCAGACCCATCGAGATGACGGAGGCGGCAACCACGCCCGTCGTCGCCGCAAGGAGCGCGCCGACGAAGATGACCGCATAAGCCAGCCCGCCGCGGATAGTCCCGAAGAGCTGGCCGATCGTGTCGAGCAGGTCTTCCGCCATGCCGGACCGTTCCAGCACCAGCCCCATGAAGGTGAAGAACGGGACGGCGAGCAGCACCTCGTTCGACATCACCTGAAAGATGCGTTCGGGCAGCGCCTGGAGAAGGGGCCAGCTCAGCGTGATCGAGTGCGGTGCATACGGCGCGAGCTCGACCGCGATGATGAAGAAGAGCAGCCCGTTCGCCGCCAGCGAGAACGCGACCGGGTAGCCCAGCAGGAGAAAGACGACCAGCGCGGCGAACATGATCGGCGCGAGGTTGTTGGCGATCAGTTCAGCCACGTGAGCCTCGAAAACGGGTGGGAGTATCGGTGCGAAAGCGCGGTCAGCCCTGGAGGGCCGGCGGACGCGGCTGAGGGGCGGACGCGCCGATCGCGACGAGACGCTCCGCCTCGGTCTGCGCAAGAAGGCGCTCCGCTTCGGCCTCGGCGGCGGCCTGGTGCCCGGCCGTGTTCGTGTCCGGCATCAGGCCTCGCGCGATCGCGATGCGCTTGATGACCTCGCTGACCCATTGCAGCAGCAGGAGTGCGAAGCCGATCAGGATCAGGGCCTTGGCCGGCCAGATCACGAGGCCGCCGGCGCTGCTCGAAACCTCGCCGCTTCGGAACGACGTCATGAAGAACGGTACCGACAGGACGGTCATCAACAGCGCGAAGGGCAGCAGGAAGAAGAAGTGCCCGATGAACTCAACGATGTTGCGGCCCCGCTGCGACAGTCGCGCCGAGATGATGTCGATGCGAATGTGCTCGTTGGCGGCCAGCGTCCAGGGCGCGCAGAACATGAACACCGCGCCGAACAGATACCATTGCAGCTCGAGCCAAGCATTCGACGAGATCCCGAACAGCTTGCGAACGACCGCGTTGAGGGCCGATACGAGCACGGCGGCAAGGATCGCCCAGGCGAAGAAGCGGCCGATCGCGCGGCTGAAGCCGTCGATCCCGCGGCTGAGTTGAAGCAAGGCAGTCACGCGCGTTCCCCTGGCGCCGCTTCGTCGGGCAGCGTTCGTCATTCGCGACAACCTGAAGGACAGGCATGCGCGAGCGTCAAGCTAGCAAGTGGTCGGGTGCTTAAAATCCGACAGGACGTGCAAAGTAAAGCTGCGCGCCGCCTGGCGACGTTCTAGCCCCCGGTGACGCTCATATGCCGCGGGACGGCCGGACGTTGCTGGCGCTCGATGAGGAAATCGTGCCCCTTCGGCTTGCGCGAGATCGCCTCGTCGATCGCCGCTTCGAGGCGCGCGTCGCCCTCCGAGCCGCGGGTGGCGGCCCGGAGATCGGCCGCATCCTCCTGGCCGAGGCACATGAAGAGCTGGCCCGTGCAGGTCAGCCGCACGCGGTTGCAGGATTCGCAAAAGTTGTGGGTGAGCGGCGTGATGAAGCCGATGCGGCCGCCGGTCTCGGCGACGCGGACATAGCGGGCCGGCCCGCCCGTGCGCTCGCTGGTATCGGTGAGCGTGAAGCTCTGGGCTATCCGCTCGCGCACGACGGAGAGCGGCATGAACTGCTCGATCCGCTCGGGCTCGATGTCGCCCATGGGCATCACCTCGATGAAAGTCAGGTCCATGCCGCGCCCATGCGCCCAGGCGATCATCGGCTCGATCTCGTCCTCGTTGACGCCCTTGAGCGCCACGGCGTTGATCTTGACCTTGATCCCGGCCGTCTGCGCGGCGTCGATGCCGCGCATCACCTGGCCAAGGTCGCCACGCCGCGTAATGCGGCGGAAGCGGTCCGGGTCGAGCGAGTCAAGCGACACGTTGATCCGCCGCACGCCGCATTCCGCGAGTTCGGACGCGTAGCGCCCAAGCAGCGTGCCGTTGGTCGTGAGCGTCAGCTCCTCCAGGTCTCCCGCCTCGATGTGGCGCGAAAGCGAGCGGAACAGGCTCATGATGTCCCGCCGCACCAGTGGCTCGCCCCCGGTGACGCGCAGCTTCTTCACACCCTTGCGGACGAAAGCCGTGCATACCCGGTCGAGCTCCTCGAGCGTCAGGAGGTCGCGCTTCGGCAGGAAGGTCATGTCCTCGGACATGCAGTAGACGCAGCGGAGGTCGCAGCGGTCGGTCACCGACACGCGGAGATACGTGACATGCCGGCCGAAGGGGTCGATCAGGTGGGCCTGGGGAACGACCGCGTCCGGCGGGGATAGGATCGCTGACATGCTGCGTGTCGGTTCTCGGAAGCGGGGCGTGGCAACCTAATGTAGGGTGTCGCACCCACCGGGTAAATCGTTGCGCCCGAACACCAGGATACCCCTTTGACGCAGGATGTCTGGCCGACCGAGATCCGCCTCCTCGCCGACAAGCGCGTGCTCGCTGTCGCATTCGACGACGGACGCCGCGTCGAGGTCCCGGCAGAGCTCCTGCGGGTGGAAAGCCCGTCTGCCGAGGTCCAGGGTCACGGCCCGAGCGAGCGCAAGCTTGTTGCGGGCAAGCGCAACGTCCGCATCCTCAGGGTCGATCCGGTCGGGAACTACGCTGTCCGGCTGATCTTCGACGACGGTCACTCGAGCGGCATCTACAGCTGGCCGTTCCTGCTCGACATGGGCCAGCGCCAGGCCGAGATCATGCGCGACTACGAGGCACGGCTTCTCGAAAAGGGTCTCGATCGGGACGTGCCGAGCATCCGTTGATGAGGGGGCGCGCTGACCATCACCGTCCCTCGCCGCACGGTCAGGTGCGACATCGGCTTGTCCCGAGGGTGGCCGAGCGTTCCACCACCCTTCTGCATGCTGAGGAGCGGCCGCAGCCGCGTCTCGAAGCATCCACGCTTCATCCGATACTGTGGCAGAACCGTCCTGCGTGCTTCCAGACGACGCTCCGCCCCTCCTCAGCATGACGAACGAAAGGGACTGCACCGGCCATCTTGACAACATTCACGATCTAGGACTATAAGCCTCGTGTCTCGTCCACGAGGGGCGCGCTCATGAGG
>CAXUKK010000131.1:1218-7682 GCA_964251455.1 uncultured Enterovirga sp. | reverse complement strand
AGGTCGCCGTTTTCGATGCACGACACATCCATTCGTTCGCTCGCTGCATACGCTAGTCGTCCGGCGCCAGCGCATCGTTCAAACCATCGCCCAAGAGGTTGAAACCGATCACCAGCAGGATGATCGCCAGCCCCGGCCAGATCGCCATCCAGGGCGCTTCGCCCAGGAACTGGCGCGCGACATCGAGCATCGAGCCCCAGGATGGCTCCGGGGGCAACTGGCCGAGCCCCAGGAAGGCCAGGCTCGCCTCGGCCAGCACCGCGGTCGCCAGCGTAAGCGTCGCCTGCACGATGATCGGCGCGAGGACGTTCGGCAGAACGTGACCGAGGATGACGGCGCCGTCACGGACGCCGAGGGAGCGCGCGGCCGTGACGTATTCCTCGGACGCGATCACGATGGTCTGGGCGCGCGTCAGGCGCACGAAAATCGGCATGGCGGAGATACCGATCGCGATCATCGCATTCTCCAGCTTCGGCCCGAGAAAGGCGGCAAGGGCGATCGCCAACACGAGGAACGGCACGGCGAGGAGCGCATCCGCAATCCGCGAGATGATGACATCCGTGATTGGTCGGAAGTAGCCGGCGGCGAGTCCCAGAGGGACGCCGAGGAACAGCGCGACCGCGATGGAGACAAAGCCCGCGCCAAGAGACGCCCGGGCGCCGTAGATCACCCGGGACAGTACGTCTCGACCTAGGTCGTCGGTTCCAAAGGGGTGAGCGGCGCTCGGGGCTTCGCGGATGACCATCCAGTCGGACGCGTTCGGATCGTAGGGAGCGACCCATGGTGCCAGAACCGCGGCGGCGATGAATCCGGCGACCACGGCAGCCCCGAGCACTGCCGAGGGCGTATGGACGAGGCGCCGGAGCGCCGAGCCTCGCACGGCGCTCACCCGCGGATCCTCGGATTCAGGAGCCCGTAGACGAGGTCGGCGAGAAGGCTCATCAGGAGGAAGATCGCCGCGGTGCAAAGCACCACCGCCTGGACGACGCCGTAGTCGCGGCTGAATACGCCGTCGACGATCATCTTGCCGAAGCCCGGGATGGAGAACACCTGCTCGGTCAGGACAGCGCCTGCCAGCAGTTCGCCGAATTGCAGTGTTCCCAGCGTCACGACCGGGATGAGAGCATTTGGCAAGGCGTGACGTCGGGTGACAACGAACTCCGAGAGCCCCTTCGCCCGCGCAGTGCGAACGTAGTCCTGCCGCAACGCCGTCAGCATGGCACCGCGCGTGTGGCGCATCAGGATCGCGGCGGTGCCGGAGCCGAGCACGAAGGCCGGCATCAGCATGCCCCGGAGATTGGCAAGAAGATCCTGCCCCGGTGCCACATAGCCCCCTGCCGGGAGCCAGCCTAGATGAACCGAAAACAGCAGGATCAGCATGATCCCGAGCCAGAAGTTCGGGATCGACAACCCCGCGAGACCGAGACCCGTCGCGCCGTAATCCACCAGGGTGCCGCGCCGGAGGGCCGCCGCAATCCCGGTCGGCAGGCCTACCGCCAAGGCGACCGCCATCGAGAGCACCGCCAGTTCGATCGTGACGGGAAGCTTCTCCAGCAGCATCGCACCGATCGGCAGCCGCGTGCGGATCGAGATGCCGAAATCGCCGTGCAGGAGCGACGCGAGCCATGCGCCGTATTGGACGAGCACCGGATCGTCGAAGCGATACTTCGCCCGCAGAAATGCGATGACGTCGGGGTTGCGCTCCTCTCCGGCCAGCGCAATGGCCGGGTCCCCTGGCAGGAGTTTCTGAAGAGCGAAGACCAGGACGCTCACCAGGAGGAGCGTCGGAATGGCGATTGCGATCCGTCGCAGCAGGATCTCGACCATGGTGAACCGGCTGCGTGCTGCGGCGCGGCGCTATTTCGCCGGCGTGACGCCTGTCACGCGTAGAAGGCCGTCAGGGTACATCACGATGCCAGAGACGGATTTGCGCGCCGCGAAGAACCAGTTCGAGTGGTAGAGCGGAATGCTCGGCAGCGCCTTCAGGAGTATGTCCGTCGCCTTCTCGTAGAGCGCTATGCGTTTGGCCTCGTCAGCTTCGCCCCGAGCCTGGCTGAGCGTCGCGTCGACAGCCTTGTCGCAATACTTGTTGACGTTCTGCGAGCCCGTGCAGCCGAAGAAGACGACCAGCGTGGCATCGGGGTCGGCCCGCCCGCTCCAGTTCCCAAGATAAGCCTCGAAGTTCCCGTTCAGATAGCGCTCGATGGCGGATGTTGTCTCGAGCGGCAGGAGTTTCACCTCGAATCCGGCCTCGGTCGCCATCGACTGGATGATCTGCGCCACCCGCGCGTCGGCGGGCGCATTCTCGAAGGTGAGTTCGAGCGGGACCTTCGTCATTCCGGCGGACGCAATCAGCGCCTTGGCCTTCGCGACATCCCGCCTCGGGACAGGGTGCTGGCGGCTGTAGAACGGGCTCGAAGGCGGGATCATCTGGTTGTCGGCCAGGAACTCGCCGTTGAAGGCGACCCGATTCAGCACAGTCCGGTCAATCGAGAGTTCGAGCGCCTGCCGCAGGGTTTCGTTACGGCCGAGCGGCGTATCCGCCTTGGCGCCCGCGCCGACATTGATCATCAGGTGGGACACGGCCAGGCCTTTGCCGGAGTGCAGGGCAAGGTTCCCGTCCTCCCGCACTGTTTTCAGGTCGGTTGGCGCGACCCGCTCGACGAGGTCGAGGTCGCCCGCCCGCACTCTCGCGAGGCGAACGGTCGAGTCTGCCACATAGAAATAGGTGATCTCGTCGTAGCCGACCTTGGCGGCATCCCAATAGGCCGGGAACTTCTTGACCCGGATGAGGTCTCGCGACTTGCGCTCGACGAACTGGTAGGGCCCGGCACAAACCGGCGACGCCCCGAAGGCCGCGCCCTGCTCGCGAGCCGCCTTAGGCGACACCATCATGCCGGCGCGGTCGCTGAGATTGGCGAGGAGCGGCACGAAGGGCTCGGAGAGAACCATTCGGACCGTCGTGGCATCGACAGCCTCCACCGAAGCCACCGGGGCGAGTTCCGCCTTGCGTTTCGAATCGGGCATGGATTTCATGCGCTCGATGTTGAACTTGACGGCCTCGGCGTCGAACGGCGTCCCATCGTGGAAGGTGACCCCCCTCCGCAGGCTGAACGTGATGCTCTTGCCGTCCGGCGCCCAGGTCCAGCTCTCGGCAAGTTGCGGGACGATCTTCAGGTCCGGCGAGATGTCGACCAGCTTGTCGCACATTGACGCGAAGACGAACCGACCCGTGTAGGTGCCGCTCAGCGCAGGATCGAGAGCGTCGGGATCATCCTGAATACCCACCTTCAGCGTCGTCGCCTCGGCAACATTCAACGAAGCCGCCACGAGGAGCGCAGCCCAACCGACCCGAAGCGCAAGAGAGCGAGCCAAAGCAGACCTCATCATCAAACCCGAACGCGCAGGCAGGCAAACACGCGCGACAGGGTTTGTAAACCGTCCGGACGAAGTGAAGCGACCGAGGCACGAGAATGGCGATATGTGTCACTTGGCAGCGGGGCAACCTCTTACCGAATGGCCCAACTCGGCTCTCGGATAGTTCTGTTCTGGAACTAAATCGCGCGCTATGTTCCGCCGGCAAGGCCGATGAATTCGACAGTCGGTGAGGCGTCGTTTCCACCTTCGGCGAAGTGCTTGCCCGAGATGCGGGGTCATGATGGCTGGTGAGCGAGACTTCTTTGCGCGAGGCCGCTCCGTTGCGGTCGGCACGCGCGGCATGGCGGCTGCGTCCCATCCGGATGCGACCGTTGCGGCGCTCGACATCCTGCGGTCCGGCGGCAACGCCGTCGACGCAGCGATCGCGGCCATCGCCGTCCAATGTGTCGTCGACCCCCACATGACGGGGATCGGCGGCGATTGTTTCGCGATCGTCGCCCCCAGGCACAAGCCTCCAATCGCGATCAACGGATCCGGCCGAGCACCTGCGCGCGCCGCGAGCGCCTGGTTCGTCGATCAGGGGATCGCAACCATCCCCGAACAATCACCGCATGCCGTGACCGTGCCTGGCGCCGTCGATGCCTGGTGCCGCTTGTCCGCCGAGCACGGGCGCCTCGGGCTGCCGGCAGTTCTCGCCCCAGCCATCCGGTTCGCGGACGACGGCTTCGTCGTCACGCCACGGGCAGCGCTGGACTGGAAGCGTTACGCTGATCGATTGCGCATTCCGGGCGGCGGCGCGGCGGCTTATCTGCCCGGTGGCAAAGCGCCTGATGTCGGTGATCGCCTGGACCACCCTGCCTTGGCGCGAACGCTCCGGCGGATCGCGCAGGAGGGCCGCGTCGCCTTCTACGAGGGCGAGGTCGCCGGGGAGATCGTCAGCCACCTGTCGGCATTCGGCGGCCTGCACGAGATATCGGATTTTGAAGGTGCCAGCGCCACCTTCGTCGAGCCGATCAGCACGACCTACAGGGGGCATACGCTCTGGGAATGCCCGCCGAACGGCCAGGGACTCGCCGCCCTGATGATCGCGCGCATTCTGGATGGCTTTGATCTCTCGGATCCGAGGCTCACGGAGGCCGATCGCGTCCACCTCCATGCGGAGGCGACCAAGGTCGCGTACCGTCAGCGGGACGCGTTCATCGCAGACCCGGAGCATCACCCCTTCGATCACGATCAGCTGCTGGGGGACGAAGCGGTCCGGCAGATGAGGGCGCAGATCGATCACCGGCGAGCTAGCGAGCCGATGTTGCTCGAATTTCCCGCACACCGCGATACGGTTACGGTCGCGGTGGTGGACGGCGACGGCACGGCCGTCTCCATCATCAACTCGCTGTTCATGGCATTTGGCAGCGGTCTGTATGCGCCGCGATCAGGCGTCCTCCTGCATAATCGCGGCATGGCCTTCAGCCTCGACGAGGCGCACGCGAACACAATCGCGCCGCGCAAGCGGCCGTTCCACACCATCATCCCGGCCGTGCTGGCCCGAGACGGAAAGCCAGTCATGCCGTTCGGCATGATGGGCGGGCAGTACCAAGCCGCTGGGCATGCCCAGATCCTGACGCACATCCTCGACCATGGCCTCAACGTGCAGGCCGCATCCGATGCGCCGCGCAGCTTCGCGCATGGCGGCGTGCTCTCGCTCGAGCCGACGATCGGGCCGACCATCGCGGACGAGCTGATCGCCCGGGGCCACAAGGTCACCTGGGCGGACGAGCCGATCGGCGGTTTCCAGGGCGTCTACATCGACCAGTCTCGGGGCGTGCTCTTCGGCGCAAGCGATCATCGCAAGGATGGTGTCGCGCTCGGCATCTGAGCAAGCCGCCCGGTGGCGATCATCCTGGCGGAGAGCGGATCCACTCCCCTCGCCGGAATGAGGTTTGAACCATCTGCTCAGCTGGGCCGTCGGTGGATCACACGATGACAGCTGGTCTACGCGTTATCTGAGCTATGCTCCGCGACACTCATCAGGAGCAGGCTCGGTTTGTCTCGGCCATCACGCCGATCCGCGTCGTCAGCGATCAGCCACCGCCTGATGGAATCGACGCAGCCTTCATCGCACATGGCCGACCTCCGCAATACGGCAAATCGGACTCGCCGACGAAACCCTGTCATGGCGAGCTGGAGCGGCCGGAACATCCTGAGGCCGTGTCTTTGTAGTCGACCCTAGCCGGCGATGGCCCGAGTGGCCGAGCATTCCGGCCAATGATCGGCCAACGAATGAGAGGATCGAAACAGGAACAGCAGCCTCGATCTTGCGCGATCTCAGCAACAAGGCGCGTGGAGCATCGCTACGCCGTCGCGCTTCGAACGCGAAGGTTGGGGGTTCGAGCCCCTCCGCGGTCGCCATCTGCTCGAGCTGTGTTGACCGACATCCACCGTGTCCAACGTCAACCTCGGCGGAGACCTCTCAGCGCTTCTTTCCGCGCCCGGTGGGCGCATTGCCGCGTGGCGGACGGGTTTGCGCAGACGGGTTGGCTCGGCTCTCCGACGACAGCTTGCGCCAGCGCTCGAGGCGATCAGGATCGAGCCTGCCGTCGGCGATCGCTGCTTGAACGGCGCAACCCGGTTCGTGAGCATGGGTGCAGTCGCGAAACCGGCACTGAGGGGCGAGTTCCGTGATTTCAGCGAATAGCGTTTCGATGCCGTAGTCAGTCTCACGCACCTGGAGGCTGCGCATTCCGGGCGTGTCGATGACCCAGCCCCCCCCTGCGATCGGGTGGATCGAACGTGACGTCGTGGTGTGGCGTCCCTTGCCGTCACCTCCGCGAATGGCGCCGGTCTCCTGAGGCCGGGCCTGCTCTTCGCCGACGAGCGTGTTGACCAGTGTCGACTTACCGACGCCCGACGAGCCGACCAGCGCCACCGTCTGCCCCACGGTGCACCACTGGGCGAGAGCCTTCGCGGCATCCTCGGAACGCGGGTTCAGCGTCACGACCGGCAGCCCGCGCTGCAGGGCAGCAGCCTCGCGTTGATAGGTCTGCGCATCGACCGCCATATCGGCTTTGGTCAGCATCACGACAGGGGTC
>CAXUKK010000131.1:0-1208 GCA_964251455.1 uncultured Enterovirga sp. | reverse complement strand
GCCTGGTTGGCGAGGGCGAGGTAACGCTCCAGGCGAGCAACGTTGAAATCGGCGTTGCACGACGTCACGATGAACAGGGTATCGACGTTTGCGGCGGCAAGTTGCGGCCCTCGGCTGCCGTCCGGACGGCGCTCCAGCACCGTCTTGCGGTCCAGGCGCCGCTTCAGCACTTCGTCCCGAGGATCGGCAAGGACCCAGTCGCCCACGCAGAATTCGCCCGTGGTGGCGTGAACCGGTAGGCTCAGCTCGACCAACCCAGCTTGTGACAAAGCCGTAAGGCGCGCGCGGTGGACGGTGGCGATCCGCCTCGGGGCGAAACCTGCGTCAGACGGCTCAAGCTGACCTTCGAAGAAGTTCGACCATCCCAAGCTGGAGAGTGCCGCAGGGTGGGCAGCCCCGGAATGGTCCGACACGTGTTCGTTCACGCGGTGGTCCGCCCGCCGACCTTGGCATCGCCGGGGTCTGCTCTAAAGCGCGTCGCCACGCGGCCGTCCGAAGCCCGCAGGGTAGGAACAACGGCGCCTTGCAAGCGCGGCAGGCCCGGTCTTTGCCAGGGTATTGTCCGGCATGCCGGGGTCACGGGACAGCCTATTTGAGCTGACCAGCTCATGTCCGGCTGTGCAGGCGCGTAGCGAGATGCTGGAATGGGATCAACACTATCGCGAACCGTCGGAGCCACCTCCGCTTTTTGCGTTCTCGGCGTTGGGGCTGATTCCCTCTGTCGCTCCTTCACCCTTCAGCTCGCGCTCGGCCTGAAACCAGAATTCCATATCGTACCCCTCCGGCCGACCGCGCTCTTCCCAGAGTTCCAGCGCCCTGGCGCGCACCTGTTCCTGCGTTACCTCGTTGCTCGACAAAGGTCCCCCTCCGCGTTTCGGCGCGATGTGCGCGTCGTTCGCCCTTTATATGGACCGGGCAGGCCGCCGGTCCATGGGGCTCGGACGAGCGTCTGGCACCCGACCTTTGTGTCAGGCGGCGAGCGGGACGACCGGGCTCGGCGAGGGAACAAACATGGTTAAAGCGGTGTTACGGGGCCGAACATTCTCGGAGGCGGCATGCTCCCCACCATCACCCGTCGCGACGTCGGCAATCCAACCAAGCCAGGCGAATACACCTTCAAGGGCATGCACGTTCAAGTAGACCGGCAGCATCTTCAGGCTTGGCAGCAGCAACCTGAAACCAGGTTCCGGACGATCCTGTGCACCCGG
>CAXUKK010000130.1:0-7718 GCA_964251455.1 uncultured Enterovirga sp. | reverse complement strand
CCAAGCAGAAGCTGAAGGGCTATTACGCCAACATCACCGAGAAGCAGTTCCGCCGGTATTACGGCGAGGCGATCCGGATGAAGGGCGATTCCGGCGAGAACCTGATCGGCCTGCTCGAGCGCCGCCTCGACGCCGTCGTGTACCGTTCCAAGTTCGTCGCGACGCCGTTTGCGGCACGCCAGTTCGTGAACCACGGCCACGTCAAGGTGAACGGTCGGCGCGTCAACATCCCGAGCTTCCTCGTGAAGGCCGGCGATGTCGTCGAGGTGAAGGACGCCTCGAAGCAGCTCGAGGTCGTTCTTGTCGCGAGCCAGCTCGCCGAGCGCGATGTGCCGGACTACATCGAGGTGGATCATTCCAAGATGACCGCGCGCCTCACCCGCGTCCCGGGCCTCAGCGAGGTTCCCTATGCGGTGCAGATGGAGCCGAACCTGGTCGTCGAGTTCTACTCGCGCTGATCAGTCGTCACCCCTGAGCCTATCAAGGCCGCCCGGATCCGGGCGGCCTTTTTTGTTTGCCCACCGTGCGATTACAGCTTCCTGGATCAGCGCCTGCCGCAAGCGCTTTCAGAAAGGGCGGGTGTTAACAGAGGTTAACGCACCTAATATTGCTGCTGGCTATGGTGTGAGCGGTGGAGCGGCGTCGTAGCCGCAAGCGCAGCGGCGCCAGGCTGGAGACAGGGATGCCACAATCATCTCGCACCGTGTTCGGACCGTCCGAGATCGCCAGGCTGTCGTCGGCCTATGAGGCGGCGGTATCGATGCTGGGCGAAAGCTCCGACCGAGCCGCCGGCCTGACGGCCCGCGAAGTGCGGCGGCAGCTTGCCTGCGTGATCATCGCCGAAGCTCAGGAGGGCGAGCTCAACCCGGAACGACTGAAGGAAGCGGCACTTCAATCGCTCGACCACCCCTTTGCCGATCCGGACGAGCTGGACGATTGGGCTGCTCCGGCCGGGATGCTCTCGCCGGGGACGCGTTTGGACCCTCGACGGGTCGAGTAGTCCGGCCCTGTCGCGCTCAGGCTTCGTGGGCTGTCCGTCCAGGGCGAAGTGCGCGCGAGAAGTCTGCTTCTTAACCTGCAGCGGTTCAAGATCCCACGCATGTCAGGCTGCAACTTCGCATGTGGGCGGATCCCGATCAGTGGGTTGCAAGAACCTCCTACGGCTTCGATACTCAGGATGAGCTATCAAGGGACCTGGAGTTCTACGTGGAACCGACACCGCCCGCTCGCACCCTCACCCTCAACGGACAACCGCTCACATTGAACGGGTCTTATCTCGTTCTGGGGGCTTGACCATGTCGATCGACATCGAGAATCCTGGTGCGGACGCCGCGGAACTGTCTGCGGCTTTGCTTGATCTGGTACGCCTCCCGGCGCGCAATTACACGCAGGCCCTGCCAGGGCGACGGCTCGATATTCCGAATGGGGCAACGCAGACGCGCGGCACATTCACGATCGAGGGGAACACCTCCGAATGGGTGAATGCGGTGCCTACGCCGGGCGGGGTTCAAAACCCAACGCTCTCAATCGGCTACAATGTCGCTGCGGAGCCGGCGCAAATCGACCCGTCACAAGCGAGCCGGCTGCGGCCTGGATGATCGAGGCGAGCTACCAGAACGACTCCACGACAGACATGGAGTTCTACATGGAGTTCACACCGAGTGATGCCATCACCGGCTCGTCGGCGTGGCGGCCAATCATCGCTTTCGCAAATCGCGCCGGCGGTCGTAACAGTCGTCGGACCTTCGTCAGATCGCTCGGCTTCGTCGGGCCCGACCCAACGGGCGACAACGGTGGAATAACGTTCAAGTCCGCAGGCGACTCGATTGCAGAAGACGAGTTGACCTATGTTTTTGGACGCGCATCGTTGTCGATGAAGGGATTTTCCGACGTAGACACGGTGTTGAGCGTTTCCGCCGGTGCCGGCCACAATTCCCATGTCAGATTGGGAGCGAATGGGACCGAAGGCGTGTTCGAGATTGCGACCGCTTCAACGACCGGTGCCGACATGCGTGTTCAAGGCAACCCGGGTCTGGTCCGTGTCCAGGCTTACTATTCTCAAACGTCAATGAGTATGGCCATCAATTCGACAGACAATCTGGGCGCAATGATGGTGGGCATGACAGGAGGATACAGTGCCGGATATGGCGTCGCCATCAAGCAGATGGCTTCTCCGACAGACGGGAACTACATGCTCAAGCTGCTGAGCAGCAGCGATGTCGTCCTTGGCGGGGTCAGCAAGTCTGGATATTTTCAGGTAAGCGTCAACTCCGCGCCGGCTGATGCCGAGGTTCCAGTGAACAGCGCTCTATTGTGGTTCGATAGTACGAACGGCGCGGCCAAGCTCATGATCAAAGCGAAGCAGGCAAACGGAACTGTGCGCACAGGCTCGGTCGCGCTGGCATGAACGATCGCCTGGACGAGCTCGATCTCAAATTCCACGCATCCCTGTTCGAACAACAAGCACTTCTGCAGGCGCAGATGCAGGGCCAGTTGGATACGTGGCAGCGATATCTCGCGCTCAAATATACTTTGAAGCAGGGAGATAGCGTGGCAGCCGGCGGCGCGATCATACGAGCAGAAGCGCCGCAGGCCTGACCCGTCCGCTCTCCGCTTCGGGTAAGGCCGTAACAGGCGTGGTACGTCCCGATCAGCGCGTGCCCAGGGCGTCGAACGTCGCCGCCATTCTCTCGGCGTCTGGGTCCCGGCCCGTGAAGAGGCGGAACGCGGCGACGGCCTGGTACACGGCCATACCGGCGCCATCGATCGTCCTGCAGCCGAGTGCGCGGGCGCGGCGAAGGAGCTCCGTCTCGAGCGGGAAGTAGATGATTTCTGCGACCCACAGGTCCGGCCTTAGAAGCGCCGGGTCGAGTGGCAGTCCGGGGTGCGCCTCCATCCCGATCGGGGTCGCGTTCACGAGCCCGTCTGCCGTCCCGATCTCCGCCTCCCGGTCCAAGCCAGCCCTGGCCCGCCCTGGCCCGAAATGAGCGCGCAGGTTGTCTGCGACGTCTGCCGCACGAGCATGGTCGATGTCGAAGATGATGAGCTCACGAGCCCCAAGCGTCAGAATGGCGTGCGCCACGGCCGATCCGGCGCCGCCGGCACCCAACTGAACCACTCGGCCGAGAGGAGCGGCGCGCATCGTATGCCGGAACGCCTCGGCGAAGCCGGACCAGTCCGTGTTGTGCCCGATCCTGCGGCCGTCCCGGAACAGGATTGTGTTGACCGCCCCGAGGGCGCGAGCATCATCGGAAAGCTCGTCGAGATGCGGGATTACGAGCTGCTTGCAGGGATGCGTGATGTTCAGGCCGTTGAAGCCGGTCAGCTCGGCAGCCCGCAGCAGGTCTGGAAGCTGGTCGGGGCGGAGCGCGAGCCGCGTGAGGTCCAGCAGGCGATAGACCACCCGCAACCCTTGAGCCTCGCCTTCGGCCATGTGCATCTCGGGCGTGCGCGACGCCTGGATGTCCTGCCCGATCAAGCCGAGCAGGATCGCAGGCTTCTGGCCGGGATAACTCATCGCGACAGGCCGGTCAGGCGAGCGCGCCGTCGCCCTGCAGCCTTGGCATGCCGGGTGGCGGGGACATTTGGGTCTGGGCGGCGAGCCGGATCGCTGCGTTCACGGCGCCGAAGCCCGCGTAGCCACCGCGGCGTTCGACGATTTCGAAGAAGAAGCCTCCCTCCAGCAGCGACCGCGTGAAAACCTGGAAGAACTCTGCGTCGCCGTCGCGATCGTAGAGGATGTTGCCGGCCCGCATGCGGGCGATCGTGGCGTCGTCGAGGTCGGTCCGGGTCTCGAGATCGTCGTAATAGTTCTCCGGGATGGGTAGGAGCTCGACGCCGTTCGCCAAGAGGCGCTCGACCGTCGCGAAGATGTCCGGCGTCGCGAAGGCGATATGCTGGACGCCCGGGCCGAACGCGCTGGACAGGAAGCGCGAGGAGAGCGTGTGATCGCTCTGCGACGCGTTCAGAACGAGGCGGAAGGCGCCGCCCGGATCCTGGACCGCCTGGCTCTGCACGACGCCGCCGGGATCGATCACGGCCTGGGTCGGAGTCTTATCCATGCGGAACAGTGCCGTGTAGAACAGCACCCAGGAGAGCATCTGCTCGTAGGTCATGGTCTGCGCCACATGATCGACCGCCGCGAGGCCGGCACCGTCGCCCGCGCTCCCCGGAACGGGCTCGAAATCGACCTCCCACAGGCGGTCCAGCCCCGACCCTGAATCGACGAAATACAGCAGGCTTCCGCCGAGGCCCCTCACGGCCGGGATCTCGAGCTCGCCCGGACCGACCGGCTGCCGGAACGGCTCGTCCATCAGGGCCGTCGCGCGCTCGACCGTCTGGCGAGCATCCTTCACGCGCAGCGCCATCGCGCACACGGCCGTCCCGTGCGTGACGTAGAAGGAATGGGCGAAGCCCTCCGTCTCGGCGTTCACGACGAGGTTGACGGCGCCCTGACGCCAGTGGGTCACGCTCTTCGATCTATGCCGCCCTGCGAGCGTGAAGCCGAGGCTTCGCAGGACCGCCTCGAAGCCCGGGACCGTCGTCTCGCTGATCGCGAACTCGACGAACTCGATGCCCTCGCATTCCGAGCGCGCGGGAAGCATCGTCCGGGACGTCTCGCCGCCGCGCTTGCCGACTTCGTCGATGGCGAAGAGGAGGGACCGGCGCCCATCGACCGCAACCCTGCGGGCGGGCGCCGACCGGAAGCGGTCGCTGAAGATCTCGAGCGACATCAGGCCGTCGAAGCCGGTCGCCGCGAGCGCGTCCATGAAGTCGCCGATGGGCAACTCGCCCTGGCCCGGGAATGAGCGGTAATGCCGGCTCCAGGACAGGTAATCCATCTGCAGCTTCGGCGCGTCCGCCATCTGGACGAGGAAGATCCGGTCGCGCGGGATCGACCGGATCGTCCGCAACTCCGTCCCGCGCACGAGCACGTGGAAGGAATCGAGCACGAAGCCGACGGCCTGATGATCGGCCCGGCGCACGATCTCCCAGGCGTCGCGGTAGTCGCTGACATGCTGGCCCCAGGCGAGCGCCTCGTACGCCACCCGCATGCCGCGGGCGGCCGCGCGCTCGCCGAGTTCATGGAAGTCGGCCGCCGCACGGTCGATGCCGCCGAGGCTGTCCGGGGCCACGTTGGAGCAAACCATCAGGAGGTCGCAGCCGAGTTCCGCCATCGTATCGAACTTACGTTCGGCGCGGCTGAACACCTTGGAGCGCCGCGGCTCCGGCATGCCCTCGAAATCGCGGAACGGCTGGTAGACGCCGATCCGCAACCCGAGATCGTCCGCCATCCGGCGCACCTCGGCCGGCGTGCCGTTGTAGGACAGGAGATCGTTCTCGAAGATCTCGACCGCTTTGAACTCGGCCCGCGCGATCGCCTGCAGCTTCTCGTCCAGCGTGCCGCTCAGGCACACGGTCGCGATGGCGAGATCCATGGACGATCCTCCTGCTGCTGCCGTGGCCCGAGCCGACCGGGCAGGCGCGTCCGCGCTCAGCTCCGGACCTCGGCGACGAGCTTGCGCATCGCGTCGACCGCGACCTCGTAGCCGTCGGGTCCGAGCCCGGCGATCACGGCCGTCGCGGTCCGCGAGATGAGGGAGCGATGGTAGATCTCCTCCCGCTTGTGGATGTTGGAGATGTGCAGCTCAATCTTTGGTCCGTCGAACATTTTCAGCGAGTCGAGCAGCGAGATGGACGTGAAGGTGAGGCCGGCCGGATTGATGATGATCCCGGCCGCCTTCTTGCGCGCCTCGTGGACGCTCTCGATCAGGACGCCCTCGAAATTCGTCTGGCGGAAATCGGCCTGGAAGCCGATTGCTTCGCACCGGGCGCGACAGCGCTTCTCGATCTCGGCAAGCGTGGTGCGGCCGTAGATCTCCGGTTCCCGCTCGCCGAGGAGATTGAGGTTCGGGCCGTTGAGGATGAAGAGAACGGGATTTGCCATCGAAGTCTCGCTTGTGGCGCCAGGGCGACGGGCCGTGCGCCGGGTCTGATCAGTGGTGTGCGAGGATCTCGCCGAGGAACGTCCGTGCGCGCGGGTGCTGCGGCGTACGGAAGAACGTCTCCGGCGCCGCCTCCTCGAGGATCTCGCCGTCGGCCATGAAGATCACGCGGTCGGCGACTTGGCGGGCGAAACCCATCTCGTGCGTGACGCAGACCATCGTCATGCCGTCGCGGGCAAGGCCGATCATCGTGTCGAGAACCTCCTTGACCATCTCGGGGTCGAGCGCGGAGGTCGGCTCGTCGAACAGCATCACCTTCGGCTCCATGCAGAGCGCGCGCGCGATGGCGACCCGCTGCTGCTGGCCGCCTGATAGCTGGGCCGGGTACTTCGCCGCCTGCTCGCCGATGCGGACGCGCTCCAGGTAGCGGCGCGCGGTCGCCTCGGCCTCGGCCTTGCCGATCTTGCGGACCCGCATCGGCGCGAGCGTGCAGTTCTCCAGGACCGTCATGTGCGGGAACAGGTTGAAGCTCTGGAAAACCATGCCGACCTCACGGCGGACGGTATCCACGGCCTTGGCGCTGTCCTTCAGCTCGGTCCCGTCGACGACGATGCGGCCCTTCTGCACGGCCTCGAGGTGATTGATGCAGCGGATGAGCGTCGACTTGCCCGATCCGGAAGGCCCGCAGAGGACGATCTTCTCGCCCCTGCGGACCTGCAGGCTTACGCCCTTCAGGGCGTGAAAGTCGCCGTACCATTTGTCCACGCTCTCCATGGAGATGAGCGGGTCGGCAGCAGATGTTTCCGATGGCACGGCGATCATTCCCGCTGCCTCAGCTGGCCGTGAACGGCACGCCGTCGAGCTTCTCGGGCATCGGCGGCTGGTCCGCCTTCATCCACTTGTCGGTGATCTTCTTGAGCTCGCCGCTCGCCTTGATCTTGTCGACGAAGGTATTGATGTAGGCGTTCAGCTCCTTCTCGCCGAGACGCGTGCACGCGCCGTTATAGATGTTCGAGAAGACGAGCTTCTGCTCGAACATGCCCGGCTTCGCCTCTTCGAGCCGGCGGATGTAGAAGATGTTTCCGCCCACTGCCTGGGCCTGCCCGGACACGACCGCCTGGATCGAGGCCGCGTCGCCGTCCATCCGCAGGATGTTCGTGCCGGCCGGCGCGTTCTTGGTCACCTCGGTGTCCTGCGCGGCCGCGCGAGCCACCGAGATCGCCACCTTGCTCATGTCGGCATTCGTCTTGATCTCGACGCTCTTGGGCGCGAGCAGGACGATCTGGTTGGCGACATAGGGCTTCGAGAACTGTACCGCCTTGGCCCGGTCCGGGAACATCGCCATCGTGGCGAAGAGCAGGTCGACGCGGCCGGACGTCAGGGCCGGAATGCGGTTCGCCACTTCGAGCGGCATGAACTGGACTGTGACGCCGAGCTCCTTGCCGAAAAGCTCGCCGATATCGGCATCGATGCCCTCCTGCTTGCCGGCGCTGTTGACGTAGCCCCAGGGCGGGTTGTCGCCCTGGATGCCGATGATCACGCGGCCGCGCTTCTTGATCTCGTCGGGCGTGATCGCGAAGGCCGGGCTCGTCATCAGGGCGGGCATCGCGAGTGCCGCGCCTGCGGTCGCCAGCAATCCGCGTCGGCTGAAACCAGTTGTCTTACTCATGAGCGTTCTCTCCCTCTGAATGTTTGTGATTGCCGCGAGGTCATCGGGTCGGTGCGGCGAGCCGACGTTCAAGCCAGGATCCGAATAGCGACAGCGGCCAGCAC
>CAXUKK010000129.1:3680-7779 GCA_964251455.1 uncultured Enterovirga sp. | reverse complement strand
CGTCCGACCCGTGAATCCAGGAGGTTCTGGGTGAGGCCGTAACTGATCACGAGAAGGCCGAGCGCCAGGAAGTAGAACCTGAACCCGTCCGAAAACGTGAACCCCGACAAGGAGATCTGCGGGATCCCTGAAATGCCGTCGAAGCGCCTGAAGAAGTCGAGCGAGCCCGCGAGATAGAAGAAGCTGATGTTCCAGGCGATCGTCGCGACCGGCAGGTAGTGGCCCTTGAGCCGGAGCGTGATCGCCCCGATGCCCCAGGCGAGCACGCCGGAGACCAGCATCGCCACGGGCAGCGTCGCGACCGGGTTCCAGCCGTAGCGCGTGGTCAGGATCGCGGTCGTGTAGGCGCCGAAGCCGACGAACATCGCCTGCCCGAACGAGACGACGCCCGCGACCCCGGTGAGCACCACGATGCCGAGAGCCACGATCGACGCCATCGCGACGTAGCTCGCGACCGTGATCCAGTAGGCGGGCACGCCCGGGATGAAGGGCAGCGCGATCGCCAATGCCAGGAGCGCGGCGCCGGTCATGCGCGCGGGCGTCATTCCTCGTCCTCCAGCACCTGGGTGCCGAAGGAGCGTACGAGCAGGATCGGCACGATGATCATGAAGACGATCACCTCCTTCAGCTCGCTCGCCCAGAAGGACGCGAAGGATTCGATCACGCCGACCAGGATCGCGGCGCCGGCGGCGAGCGGGTAGCTGACGAGCCCGCCGATGATCGCGGCCACGAAGCCCTTCAGGCCGATGATGAAGCCCGTGTCGTAATAGATCGTGGTGAGCGGCGAGACGAGGATGCCGCCGAGCGCCCCGATGATGCCGGCGAGCGCGAAGGCGATGCGGCCGGAGAAGGCCGGCGAGATGCCGACGAGCCGCGCCCCGACCCGATTGACGGCGGTCGCCCGCAGGGCTTTCCCGATCAGCGTCCGATCGAAGAAGCCGTAGAGCGCCAGGATCAGCACCAGCGTGACGCCGAGCACGGCGATCGACTGGCCGGAGATGAAGAGCGGACCGAGCGTGAAGCTCGCGTCCGACAGGGCCGCCGTGCGCGAGCCCTCCGCACCGAAGAAGACGAGCCCGAGCCCGACGAGCACGATGTGCAGCGCGACCGAGACGATGAGGAGCACGAGCACGCTCGCCTCCGCGATCGGCCGGAACACCGATTCGTAGACGTAGACACCCATCGGGGCGACGACGAGCAGCGCCAGCAGGACCTGGACGAGTTGCGGCGGCTTCTGCGGTGCGAGCCAGGTCACGAGCGCCGCGATCAGGGCCGGTACCACGATCGTTTCGAGCACGATCCCGGCGATCGTCCGGACGGAGAGCGTCTGGCGCTCCGTCCACAGCCGCCCGATCGCGCCCGCGATGCCGAGCACGATCAGGAGCGACACGGTCCCGGGCACCTTGCCGGCCTCGAACGCCGCGAGCGTCAGCGCTCCGAAGGAGACGAACTCGCCGACGGGCACGAAGATGACGCGCGTCACCGTGAAGACGAGCACGAGGGCAAGCGCGAGAAGGGCGTAGATCGCCGCGTTCGTCACGCCGTCCTGGATCAGGATCAGACCGATGGAGAGGTCCAAGCAGGCCTCGGAGGAGCGCTTCCGTCGCGGGAGGGAGCGGCCGCTTGTCCGGGCCGCCGGGTGATTGGCGCCAGGCGGCTCCGGCTCTGTCGAGCGGGCCGCGTCTCGCGCCCGGACCTCTTGCCCGCTATGTTCGTCGAACGTCAAGCAAGCCGCCGCCCTCCTTTCGGCCCGTCTCCATCCTCCGTGACCGCAACACCTCTCGAGCCCGTCCTCGCCGATCTCCGCAGCGAGCCGTCCCGCATCTGGTCGATCGTCATCACCGTGTACGGCGACGCGATCCTGCCGCGCGGCGGTTCGGTCGGGCTCGGCACGTTGACGCGCTTCTTCGAGGCGCTCGGGATCGGCGAGGGAGCGGTGCGGACCGCGATGTCCCGCTTGGCGGCCGATGGATGGCTCGTGCGGAGCCGCGTCGGGCGCAACAGCTTCTACCGGCTCGCCGACAAGGGGCGGGACACCTTCGCGGTCGCGACCGAGCACATCTACAACCCACCGGCCCTGCCCTGGTCCGGCCATTTCGACCTCGCGATCCTGCCGCCGAACGGCGAGCGCGACACGGGTAGGAGCGCCCTGCAGGCGGCCGGCTTCGGCTCACCCTCGCCGGGCCTGTGGATCGCCCCAAGAGGCGCGGCGCTTCCCGCAGGCGTCGCGGAGCACGCGCTCCGGCTCTCAGCCTCGACGGACGATCCGACGGCCGCGCGGCTCGCCGCCACGGCTTGGCCGCTCGGCCGCACAGCCGAGCGCTACCAGCGCTTCATCGCGCTGTTCGGCCCGCTGGCGGCTGCGCTCGACGGCGAGGCGCTGTCGGCAGCCGAGAGTTTCGTGCTGCGCATCCTCCTCATCCACGCCTATCGCCGCGTCATCCTGCGCGACCCGATCCTGCCGCCGGCCCTGCTGCCGCTGAACTGGCCGGGCGGCGAGGCGCGCCGGCTCTGCGCCACGATCTACCGGGCGGTACTCGGGCCCTCCGAGGCTTGGCTCGACGAGAACGGGTCCTGCGAGGGCGGCGAGCTGCCGGCGGCCGAAGCCTCGCTGGCGCAGCGTTTCCGATGAACGGCAGCGGCTCTCATGTTACGAAAGAACTTGAACGGTCCGCCAGTTCGTAACATATTGAAGCCAATCAAGTCTGGGGAGATCGGCATGTACACGCAGGCGCTGAATGCGGGTGCGGCGGAGCGGGACGCTCCGTTCGTCGAGGACGCCGATGCCGCCGGGCGGTTCCAGGCGAGGGTCGATGCCGAGGACCGGATCGAGCCGAACGACTGGATGCCGGCCGCCTACCGCAAGACGCTGACGCGGCAGATCTCGCAGCACGCCCATTCCGAGATCGTCGGTATGCTGCCCGAGGGCGCCTGGCTCACGCGCGCACCCAGCCTGCGCCGCAAGGCCGCCCTCCTGGCCAAGGTGCAGGACGAGTGCGGTCACGGCCTCTACCTCTACGCTGCCGCCGAGACGCTCGGCTCCTCCCGCGAGGAGTTGGTCGACGGCCTGCTCGCGGGCCGGGCGAAATACTCGTCCATCTTCAACTACCCGACGCTGTCCTGGGCGGATATCGGGGCGATCGGCTGGCTCGTCGACGGCGCCGCGATCATGAACCAGATCCCGCTCTGCCGCTGCTCCTACGGCCCCTATGCCCGAGCGATGATCCGCGTCTGCAAAGAGGAGAGCTTCCACCAGCGCCAGGGCTTCGAGATCATGATGACGCTGGCGAAAGGCAATCCGGACCAGAAGGCGATGGCGCAGGACGCGTTGAACCGCTGGTGGTGGCCCTGCCTGATGATGTTCGGGCCGCCGGACACGGCGAGCCAGCATTCTGACCAGTCGACGCGCTGGAAGATCAAGCGCTTCTCGAACGACGAGCTGCGCCAGAAATTCGTCGACGCGACCGTGCCGCAGGGCCAGTATCTCGGCCTGACCTTCCCGGATCCGGAGCTTCGCCTCGACGAGGCGACCGGCAATTGGCGCTACGGCGCGATCGACTGGGAGGAGTTCAAGCAGGTCCTGGCCGGCAACGGTCCCTGCAACCGCGAACGGCTCGCCGCCCGCCGCAAGGCGCACGAGGATGGCGCCTGGGTGCGCGAGGCCGCGGAGGCCTATGCGGAGAAGCGCCGCGGGCGCGAGCGGATGAAGGCGGCGGCGTAGCGCAACGGTGTCATGGCCGGGCTTGTCCCGGCCACCTCAAACCGAAGGGCTCTAGCGATCGGGATGGCCGGGACAAGCCCGGCCATGACAAGGGGAGGAACACGTGCCCACACCCAACACCCCGCTCTGGGAGGTGTTCATCCGCTCCCGCAACGGCATGGCCCACAAGCATGTCGGCTCGCTCCACGCGGCGGATTCCACCATGGCCCTGCAGGCCGCCCGCGACGTCTACACGCGCCGCGGCGAGGGATTGTCGGTCTGGGTCGTGCCGTCCTCGGCCATCACGGCGTCCGACCCGGCGGACAAGGGCATGATGTTCGAGCCGGCGGAATCGAAGGTCTATCGCCATCCGACCTTCTACGAGGTGCCGGACGAAGT
>CAXUKK010000129.1:0-3670 GCA_964251455.1 uncultured Enterovirga sp. | reverse complement strand
GAAGTGGGGCATATGTGACGACGCCAAGCGTTGTCATCCCCGGCACCTGCGCAGCAGGCGGGAAGGGGATCTCGATTTCGCAAATGGATCCCCTTCCCCTCCGCTTCGCTTCGGCCGGGGATGACAAAGCGGATGGTGCAACGGTGAACACACCCCTCGCCCTCTACGCGCTCGGGCGCGCAGACGATGCGCTCATCCTCGGGCATCGCCTGTCCGAGTGGTGCGGGCATGGGCCGATGCTCGAGGAGGACATGGCGCTCGCCAATATCGGGCTAGACCTCATTGGCCAGGCGCGCTCGCTCTATCAATACGCCGCCGCCATCCGGGCCGACGGATCGGACGAGGACAGCCTCGCCTATTGGCGTGATGCACCGGGTTACCGGAACCTGCTCCTGGCCGAGATGCCGAACGGCGACTTCGCCCGCACGATCATCCGCATCTTCCTCCATGCCGCCTTCGCGGACCCGTTCTGGCAGGCCACGATGCGCTCGGCCGACACTCAGCTCGCGGCTATCGCGGCAAAGTCCGAGAAGGAGAGCGCCTATCATTTGCGCCACTCGGCCGAGTGGGTGATCCGGCTCGGCGACGGCACGGAGGAGAGCCATGCCCGCGCACAGGCGGCTGTGGATTATCTCTGGCCCTATACGGGCGAGATGTTCGAGGCCGACGCGTCGGATCGCGCGTTGATCGAGGCCGGCATTGGGGTCGATCCGGAAAGCCTGCGCGGCGCCTGGACGAAGACCGTGTCGGAGGTTCTGGCGGAGGCGACCCTCTCAGAGCCGGCGGCAAGCTCGATGCAATCCGGCGGCCGCTCGGGCCGGCACTCGGAGCATCTCGGGCCGCTGCTCGCCGAGATGCAGGTCCTGCAGCGCACCCATCCGGGAGCGACCTGGTGAGCGGGTTGCCGCTCCCCCTCTCCCCGGCGGGGAGAGGCCGAGTCGACCGCGGCAGCGGGCGACCGGGTGAGGCAACTGCCCCCGGGCCGGATAATGCTCAGCCCCCTCACCCCAAACCTCTCCCCGCAGGGGAGCGGGAGCGCGCCGCGCTCGTGCAGAAGGCCATCGCGGCCGTCTCAGAAGTCTGCGACCCGGAACTGCCGGTCCTCACCATCGCGGATCTCGGGGTGCTCCGCGGCGTCGAAGTGGTGGACGGGCGTGTCGAGGTCACGATCACGCCGACCTATTCCGGCTGCCCGGCCATGAACACCATCGCGATCGAGATCGAACTCGCGCTGGAGCGCGCCGGCATCCCGGGCGCAACGATCCGGACGGTGCTGCATCCGGCCTGGACGACCGACTGGATGAGCCAGGACGGCCGGCGGAAGCTCCGCGACTACGGTATCGCACCGCCCTCCGCCGGCTCCGGCCGCCGCGCGCTGTTCGGGCAGGATGTCGTCGCCTGCCCGCGCTGCGGGTCGGAGGACACCGAGCGCCTCGCCGAATTCGGCTCGACCTCGTGCAAGGCGCTGTGGCGCTGCAAGGCGTGCCGCGAACCGTTCGATTACTTCAAATGCCATTAGGGATCGCGGGGCGGTGTCTTGGCCGGCCTTGTGCCGGCCACCTCGATCCGATGCGCGCCACCGATCGGGATGGCCGGGTCAAGCCCGGCCATGACAAGGTGTCGGCATGATCCCGCCCCGCTTCCACACGCTCACCATCCGGGACGTCCGTCGCGAGACGCCGGACGCGGTGTCGATCGCCTTCGACGTGCCCGCAGAGCTCGCTCCGGCCTACGCATTCGAGCCCGGCCAGTACCTGACGCTTCGCACGAATCTCGACGGCGAGGATGTGCGGCGCTCCTATTCGATCTGCTCGGGGCCGGACGAGGCCGAATTGCGCATCGGCGTGAAGCGGGTCGAGAGCGGCGCGTTCTCGACCTTCGCCAACGAGGCCCTGCAGGCGGGGCACGCGATCGACGTGATGACGCCGACCGGCCGCTTCGGTCAGATCGGACTCGCCGGCGAAGGACGGACCTATGCCGGTTTCGCGGCCGGGTCCGGCATCACGCCGATCCTGTCGATCGCCCGCGGGATCCTGGCGCGAGAACCGGAGAGCCGGTTCTTCCTGTTCTACGGCAACCGCTCGATGGCCGACATGCTGTTCCGGACGGCGCTCGAAGAGCTCAAGGACCGCTACCTCGGTCGGTTGGCAATCTTCCATGTGCTCTCGCAGGAAGAGCAGGACGTGCCGGTGCTCAACGGCCGCCTTAATGCCGAGAAGACGACAATCCTGCTGACCCACATCGTCCCGGCCGTCTCTATCGACCACGTCTTCATCTGCGGCCCGCTCGGCATGAGCGAGGCGGTCGAAGCCGCCTGCGCCGGGATCGGGCTGCCGCCGGAGCGGGTCCATATCTAGCGGTTCGTGTCGGAATTCGGCGGTAAGCCGCGCCCGAAGAGCGCCGCGGCACCGGCGGCCGACACGCCGTCCCGCATCGCCGCCCTGATCGTGGACGGCAAGCGCCGCGACGTTTCGGTGCATGACGGCGAGGCGATCCTCGACGCGGCACTGCGAGCCGGGCTCGACCTGCCCTATGCCTGCAAGGGCGGCATGTGCTCGACCTGCCGCGCCAAGGTGGTCGAGGGTGAAGTGACGATGGACCTGAACTACTCGCTCGAACCCTGGGAGACGCAGGCGGGATTCGTGCTGACCTGCCAGGCCCACCCGAAGACGGAGCGCGTGGTGATTGATTACGATCAGGTGTGAGAGCCGCAATCCGTCATTCCGGCCGAAGCGCCGCGCAGAGCCGGAACCCACGACCGGGCTCCGGCACCTGATCGTGCGTTCGGGCTCTCGCCTCCGGCGAGCCCCGGAATGACACTGGGAGAGGAAACATGGAGCTGGCAAAACCGGCCCTGAAGATGATGGGCGAGCCGGAGCTCGATCCTGCCGAGCGTATGTCGCGGGACGCCCTGCAGGCCCTGCAGCGCGATCGGCTGCGCGCGAGCCTGACGCGGGCCTACGAGAACGTGCCGCATTACCGCGCGTCGTTCGACACGGCCGGCGTTCATCCCTCCGACGTGCGGAACCTGTCGGATCTCGCCCGCTTCCCGTTCCTGGTGAAGACCGACCTGCGTGACAATTACCCGTTCGGCCTCTTCGCCGTGCCGCGCGAGAAACTGCTGCGGCTGCACGCGTCCTCAGGCACGACGGGCAAGCCGATCGTGGTCGGCTATACGCGCAACGACCTGGATGTCTGGGCGGAGGTGATGGCCCGCTCGCTCCGCCTCGCGGGCGCGCGGCCGGGCGAGCTGATCCACAACGCCTATGGGTACGGGCTCTTCACGGGCGGGCTCGGCATCCACCAGGGCGCGGAGAAGTTGGGGCTCACCGTCGTGCCGATCTCGGGCGGGATGACGGAGCGGCAGGTCCAGCTCATCACGGATTTCAGGCCGGACCTCATCACCGTCACGCCGAGCTACATGCTGGCGATTCTGGACGAGTTCCGGCGCCAGAACGTCGATCCGCGCGATTGCTCGCTGAAGGTCGGCATCTTCGGGGCCGAGCCCTGGACCAATGCCATGCGGGCCGAGATCGAGGACGCATTCCGGATGGATGCGGTCGACATCTACGGCCTGTCCGAGGTCATCGGTCCTGGCGTCAGCCAGGAAAGCGTCGAGACGAAGGACGGCCTCCACGTCTGGGAGGACCATTTCTATCCGGAGATCATC
>CAXUKK010000128.1:0-7799 GCA_964251455.1 uncultured Enterovirga sp. | reverse complement strand
AGGGCCGCGACCGCTCCTTCCAGGCCGTGCTGCCGCTCCGCGGCAAGATCCTGAACGTCGAGCGGGTGCAGTTCGAGCGGATGCTCGGCTCGGACCAGATCGGCACGCTGATCACGGCGCTTGGTGCCGGGATCGGGCGCGGCGACAACCCGAACAGCTTCAACGCCGACAAGCTGCGCTACCACCGCATCATCATCATGACCGATGCCGATGTCGACGGATCGCATATCAGGACGCTGCTCCTGACCTTCTTCTTCCGCCAGATGCCGGAGCTGATCGAGCGTGGGCACCTCTACATCGCCCAGCCGCCGCTCTACAAAGCATCCCGCGGCAAGACGCACATCTACCTCAAGGACGAGCGGGCGCTCGAAAGCTACCTGATCGAGCTCGGCATCGAAGGGGCATTGCTCCGGCTCGAATCCGGGCTCGAACTCAGCGGGGCGCAGTTGCGCTCCCTCATTGAGGAGGCGCGCGGCATCCGGCAGGTGATCTCGTCCCTGCACAGCCGCTACGACCGCCATGCGGTCGAGCAGGCGGCAATCGCCGGCGCGCTTCGCCCCGAGATCGCCGAGGATCCGGATCGCGCCCCGGACGCCGCTCTCGCCGCGGCAGCCCGGCTCGACCTCACGGCCGACGAGCTCGAACGTGGCTGGACCGGCGAGGCACAGGAAGGCGGTTATGTGCTCACCCGTGTCGTCCGAAGCGTGAAGCAGGCTTTGCACCTCGACGCGCATCTCGTCGCCTCGCAGGAGGCGCGGCGGCTGAGCGAGCGCGCCGAGTCACTCGGCGAGATCTACGGCCGACCGGCGAACCTCGTGCGCAAGAACGACGAGACCGCGATCTTCGGCCCGCTGTCGCTGTTCGATGCCGTGATGGCCTTCGGCCGCAAGGGCATCACGCTGCAGCGCTACAAGGGCCTGGGCGAGATGACGGCGCAGCAGCTCTGGGAGACGACGCTCGATCGGGACGTTCGCTCCCTTCTGCAGGTGAAGGTGAAGGACGCCGACGATGCCGGCGATCTTTTCACCAAGCTGATGGGCGACGTCGTCGAGCCGCGGCGCGAGTTCATCCAGGAGAACGCGTTGTCGGTTGCGAACCTGGACGTATAAGCGTTCCGCGGGCATGCTCCCTCGTGAAACGGCGATCTTGTCGTTCGATCGGACCTCTTGCGACCAGACCGGTCAGTCCTGGCGAGAGCCTCGACCGCCTTCTCTGCGACCCATGACGGATTGTCGCTGACGGTCGTCGACGTCGACCCCGGTCGTTTGCGGACGAAACTTGGCGCCGTCACGCGCATTGGTGGTCCGATCATCTCGACGGTGCGCGCGCGCCGCTTCGTCCTCGACCTCTGCGTGAGCCTATCTACCACGCCTGATCGGGGAGCGTCCGCTTGCACTGTCGCGATATCATGGCCAACTTATCTTTCGGGATAACACAGCGGCCGGCTAAGGATCGTGGTAAATTCTTATCTTGCACCTTGAGCAAGGGAGAGATCGATGAAGTGGTCAAAACCAGTTGTACGTGAATACTGCGTCGGCATGGAAGTGACGAGCTACGAGTCGGCCGAGATCGACCCGTTGTTCTAGGATCTGCAGACGGGCGAGGTTTGCCGGGCTGTGCCATGCAGGCCATCGTCCTCGGCTCAGCAGCGGGCGGCGGCGTTCCGCAATGGAATTGCCGCTGCCCGATCTGTGAACTGGCGTGGGCCGGTGACCCCCGCGTAAGCCGGCGCAGCCAGTCCAGCCTCGCGGTCTCCGCAGATGGGGAACGGTGGCTGGTCGTGAACGCCTCCCCTGATATCCGGCACCAGATCGCGGCGACTCCGCAGCTTCAGCCCCAGGCGCTCAGGCATTCGCCCATCGCGGCCGTGCTTCTCACCAACGGCGACGTGGACCATGTGGCCGGCCTACTCTCGCTCCGCGAGGGCCAGCCCTTTACCCTGTATGGCACTGCCGACATCCTGCGCTCTCTCAAAGGCAATCTTGTTTTCGACGTCGTCTCTCCCGATCGGGTGGAGCGAGCCAACATTCGACTCCGCGAAAGCTTCGAGCCACTTCCGGGTCTTCACGCGACGCTGTTCGCGGTGCCAGGCAAGGTCCCACTCTGGCTGGAAGAGAACGAGGTCGCGATCGGTGGAGAGGCCGAGACCACGGTCGGCGTCCTCTTCGAATCCGGCGGCAAGCGTGTCGCGTATGTACCCGGTTGCGCTATGGTGTCGGACGGATTGCGGCGAGACCTGGAGGGCGTTGACCTGCTCTTCTTCGACGGCACCGTGCTCGAAGACGACGACATGATCCGGGCCGGCGTGGGCACGAAGACGGGCTGGCGCATGGGCCACGTTTCGATGCGCGGGGAGAACGGCTCGTTGCGCATGCTGTCGGACGTGCGGATCGGCCGACGCATCTATGTCCACCTCAACAATACCAATCCCGTGCTCGTGGACGGCTCCGACGAGCGCCGGGAGGTGGAAGCGGCGGGCTGGATCGTCGCACATGACGGGCTGAGCATCACCCTATGACGGACGGCATCCTCGATAGGCCCGACATCCCCGCAACCGGAACCGAACTCCTGTCGCCCGAAGCGCTCGAGGGCGCGCTGCGCGACATCGGGGCGCGGCGATACCACAACCTGCACCCGTTCCACCGCCTTCTCCATGACGGAAAGCTGACCCGCGACCAGGTCCGCGCCTGGGCACTCAACCGCTATTATTACCAGGCCTTGATCCCGGTGAAGGACGCGACGGTCCTGTCCCGGATGAGCGACCCGGGCCTGCGCCGCATATGGCGGCAGCGGATCCTAGACCATGACGGCGAGAGCGAGCGCGACGGCGGGATCGAACGCTGGCTGAAGCTCACGACGAGCCTCGACCTGCCGCGCGACTACGTCATGTCGACGCGCGGCCTGCTCCCCGGGACGAGGTTCGCGGTGGAAGCCTACGTCCATTTTTGCCGCGAGCGTTCGCTCCTCGAAGCCGTCGCCTCGTCCCTGACCGAGATGTTCTCGCCGAACATCATCTCGGAGCGGGTTGCCGGGATGCTGGCGAATTACGACTTCGTCTCCCGAGAGACACTCGCCTATTTCGACAAGCGGCTGACACAGGCGCCGCGCGATGCCGATTTCGCGCTCGATTACGTGAAGCAGCACGCGACGACACCCGCGTTGCAGGCGATGGTTCTGGGCGCCCTCACCTTCAAGACGGACGTGCTCTGGGCCCAGCTCGACGCCTTGTATTTCGCCTATGTCGAGCCCGGGCTGCCCTCGCCGGGTGCCTGGGTCCCGGGCTCGGAGAACGGGGCTTGATCCCCCTTACCGCCTCGTCCGTTCCCCGGCTGCCGCGCGGGGTGCGGATGCGGTTCGATCCCGTTCGGCAGAGCCAGATCCTCCTCGCACCGGAGCGGACCTTCGAGCTCGACGAGATCGCGATCGCAGTGCTGAACCTCGTCGACGGGCGACGGACGATCGGCGAGATCGCGATCGAGCTCGCCACGCGATATGACGCAGACAAAGCGGAGGTCGAAGCCGATATCCTGCCCATGCTGAGCGATCTCGCCGGCAAACGGGTGCTCGAGACGTGAACGCGATCTCGCCCATTATTCCGGCTCCGATCGGACTCCTGGCAGAGCTGACGCACCGCTGTCCGCTGCGCTGCCCATACTGCTCGAACCCCCTCGACCTGGAGCGGCGCTCGGCCGAGCTCGATACCGCGACCTGGCAGCGCGTGCTGGGCGAGGCGGCGGCGCTCGGGGTGCTGCACGTCCACCTGTCGGGCGGCGAGCCTACGGTGCGCAGTGATATCGTCGATATCACCGCGCATTGTGCCAGGCTCGGGCTCTATTCGAATCTCATCACGTCCGGTGTCGCGGGCGCCCTGCAGAAGCTCGGGCCGCTTGCGGATGCCGGTCTGGACCACGTCCAGCTCTCGATCCAGGCTGCGGATGCACCCAATGCCGAGCGGATCGGTGGGCTGCACGGCGCGCAGCCGCAGAAGCTCGCCTTCGGCAGGCGGGTGGTGGAACTCGGCCTGCCCCTGACGCTGAACGCCGTCATTCACCGTGGCAACATCGATGAAGTGGACGCGATCATCGCTCTTGCCGTCGAACTCGGCGCGCGGCGGCTCGAGATCGCGCATACTCAGTATTACGGCTGGGCCTATCTGAACCGAGCCGCGCTGATGCCGGCCCGTGCCGATGTGAGCCGGTCCATCGCGTCCGTCGAGGCCGCACGGCAGCGGCTCGCGGGGCAGCTCGTCATCGATCTCGTCGTGCCGGATTATTATGCCAAGTACCCCAAGGCCTGTGCCGGTGGGTGGGGCCGTCGCCTCATCAACGTGACGCCTGGCGGAAAAGTGCTGCCCTGTCATGCGGCGGAGACTATACCCGGCCTGGAGTTCTGGTCCGTGACCGACCATCCGCTCGGCGACATCTGGCACCATTCGCCCGCCTTCAACGCCTATCGAGGCACGGACTGGATGCCCGACCCCTGCCGGAGTTGCGCCAGGCGCGAGCAGGATTGGGGCGGCTGCCGCTGCCAGGCCTTGGCGCTGGCGGGAGACGCCGCAGCCACGGATCCGGCCTGCTCGCTCTCGCCGTTCCACGCCCGGATCGAGGCGCTGGCGCTCGCCGAATCCGCAACCCAGGTGGCGCCGGATTACCGTTACCGCGTGATCGGCGGGGTGGCGGCTGCCCCGCGCGAGGAGGTGCCCGCGTGAAACGCTGGCGAAGCGCTGCAGCGCCGCTCCTCCTCGGCACCGGGGCAGCACTCGCCTAGGCTCTCCTGTCGATGCGGCGACGAATGGGGGCGCACCCTCCTTCCGGCCCGTGAAGGCCCACGGCGACATGGTGGCCGACCTCCGCCGAGCACAGACGGAGGTCAGGTGCTACAGGTGAATTCAGAAGCCGCTGTGCGGGAAAGTCCTTGCGGAAGATTCGGCCTGCATACGCCTCGCGTCCGCGATCAACGGGGCAGCCCTTGGGCTCAGGGTCGCGTGGACCCGCGAGTGAGCATCGGACATGAGCGCAACCCGGATTGCAGACGTGCGAAGCGGCGCACCTCTGGCCGAACTCGGTCGCCGCACGCTCGTCATGGGCATCGTAAACGTCACCCCGGATTCGTTCTCGGACGGCGGGCTGTTCCATGCGCGCGAAGCCGCGCTCTCCCACGCACTGGCGCTCGAGGCTGACGGTGCGGACATCGTCGACATGGGCGGGGAATCCACGCGCCCGGGCCACGTACCCGTGTCGGCGGACGAGGAGCAGGCCCGCGTCATTCCGGCGATCGAAGCGGTCGCGCCGCGGCTGAAGGTGCCGATCTCGATCGACACCTACAAGGCAGCGACCGCTCGAAAGGCCCTCGCCGCGGGCGCCCGGATCGTCAACGACGTCTGGGGCCTGCAGCGCGATCCGGATATCGCGAACGTGGCGGCCGAGTATGGCGCACCTGTCATCGTGATGCACAATCGCGAGGTGATCGATCCCGAGCTCGACATCATGGACGAGATGCGGGGCTTCTTCGACCGCTCGCTCGCAATCGCGCGCCGGGCCGGCATCCCGGACAGCCACATCATCCTCGATCCCGGCATCGGGTTCGGGAAAAGCCTCGAGCAGCATCTCGAGGCACTTCGGCGCCTGCCTGAGCTGAAGGCGCTCGGGTTTCCCGTGCTGGTCGGCGTCTCGCGCAAGTCCGTGCTCGGGCGGGTGCACAATGCGAGCATACCGCCGGGAGAGCGGCTGTTCGGGTCGATCGCAGCTCACGTCCTGGCTGGCACGCTCGGCGCCGATATCGTCCGCGTCCACGACGTGCGCCAGCATGTCGAGGCGCTGCAGGTCGTCGACGCCGTAATGAGGCGCGGCCAGTGAGCGATCGCATCGTCCTCCACCGCATCGCCATCTACGCCTATCATGGCGTGCTCGCGGAGGAGGAGCGGATCGGCCAGCGCTTCTACGTGTCGCTCGATTGCTGCCTCGATCTCAGCGAAGTGGGCCTGACGGACAGCCTCCAGAAGGGCGTGTCCTATGCGGACCTTGCCGAGGTCGCGACGCAGATCGCCACCCAGCGCCGTTTCCGTACAATCGAGGCGCTTGCGGAGACCATCGCCGCCGCGCTGCTGTCCAGCTTTCCCCGCCTGGAAGCCGTGACGGTGACGGTCGACAAGCCGGGCGCACCGGTGCCGGCGATCCTCGACGGCATTTCGGTCGAGATCACGCGACGTCGCTTGGCCTGAGCCGCGTTGCGGCAACGGCGGCGTCGCTGCATCCTTTGGCGGAGTACGATACGAGGTAGCGATGCCCGATCCCCGCGAAGCCATCCTCGATGAGGGCACCGTCCTCGAACGGCTGCCTGCGGATCTTCCACGATGGCGCCTCCAAGACGGCTCGATCCGGCGCACGTACAAGACGCATGGCTGGAAGGGCACGCTGATGGTGGTCAACGCCATCGGCCATCTCGCCGAGCTGGCGTGGCACCATCCCGACCTCTCGGTCTCCTACGCGGCCGTCGAGGTGCGGCTGACGACCCATTCCGCCGACGGCATCACCGAGAAGGACTTCGCGCTCGCGCGCAAGATCGAGGACGTCGTGACCTGGAATCCGGGCACCGAAGATGGCCCCCTGGAGGGCACGCCGTCGGACCTGCGCTACGCCTACATCATGACCGATGCGTAGCCTTCGCCGGCCAGAACCCGAGCTCGTTCGGAATTTCGGATAAACTCCCGCGGACATGGGACCTCGGGACCCGTTCCCGCATTGCTGTCTCGCGCGGAGCCGAGCGCAGGATGTCCCATGTCGATCGAAGCCCCTCCCCTTGAGCGCAAGCTCGTCGCCATCCTCGCCGCCGATGTCGAAGGCTACAGCCGGCTCATGCATCTCGACGAGGAGGCGACGCTGACGACGCTGACCGCGCATCGTCAATTCGTGGACGGCCTGATCGCCGCGACCGGCGGCAACATCACGAGTACGGCCGGTGACAGCGTGCTCGCGGAATTCGCGAGCGTGGTCGAGGCCGTGATCTGCGCGGTCGAGATCCAGCGCTCGCTCCGCACCGCGAACGACGCCCTCCCGCTCGAGCGGCGCATGCACTTCCGCGTCGGGATCAATGTCGGCGACGTAATGGTGAAGGACGGCGGCATCTTCGGCGACGGCGTCAACGTCGCTGCGCGCGTCGAGGCGCTCGCCCCGCCGGGCGGCATCTGCGTGACGCGCGGCGTGCGCGATCACGTGCGCGACCGGCTGCCCTACAGGTTCGAGGATCTGGGGGATCACTCGGTCAAGAACATCGCTCGGCCCGTGCACGTGTACCGGCTCGGCTTCGACGAGAGCGCCGAAGGCATGGCGCCCGAGCCGGCTTCGGGCATCATGCTGAACGATACCGCGCCGGCCGTGCCGCCGGAGGAGGTCGAGCTCGCCTTCTGGAAGTCGGTCGAGACGAGCGGCCTGCGCGAGGAATACGAGGCTTATCTGGAGCGGTACCCGGAAGGCACCTTCGCGGTACTCGCCCGGGCCCGGGTCGACTCTCCCGCTACCCAGGTCACGGCGACGCCGCAGGATCGCAGCGTCGAGCTGGCGTTCTGGGATGCCGTGAAGGACAGCGACGAGCCGGAGATGTTCCGCGCCTATCTGGACAAGTACCCGGAGGGCGAGTTCAGCACCCTCGCCGAGATCCGGCTGAAGTTGCTTGGCCAGGCGCCGGAGCCGACCATTTAGAGCGCAGCGCGCCCGCGCGGGAGCGGTGCCGCTGGGCGGGCGGGCTTGGCCGCCGCGCCGTTTCCGTTGGCGACCGCCTTCAACGAGGACGGGCGCTTCGCC
>CAXUKK010000127.1:0-7803 GCA_964251455.1 uncultured Enterovirga sp. | reverse complement strand
GTTTTAGCGCGCACGCTCCGGCTCTAACCATCTCCTCGAGTGCGGCGGGCTGGGAGGCGTTCCCCTTGCCGGCGAAGCCGATGTTCATCGGGAAAGAATCGGCGGCCTCGATCATGCGGGCGAGGTGCCAGGGCCCGGGCGTGCAGGTCGTCGCAAAGGTGCCGTGCGCCGGGCCGGTGCCGCCGCCGAGCATCGACGTGACGCCGGACATCAGCGCCTCCTCGATCTGCTGCGGGCAGATGAAGTGGATGTGGCTGTCGAAGCCGCCGGCCGTGATGATCTTGCCCTCGCCGGCGATCACCTCCGTTCCCGGCCCGACGACGATGTCGACGTTCGGCTGCACGTCGGGATTGCCGGCCTTGCCGATCGCCACGATCCGGCCGGCCGCGATGCCGATATCGGCCTTCACCACCCCCCAGTGATCCAGGATGACGGCGTTGGTGATCACCGTGTCGACGGCGCCCGCGAAGTTCGGCGTCTGGCTCTGCCCCATCCCGTCCCGGATGACCTTGCCGCCGCCGAACTTCACCTCCTCGCCGTAGGTGGTGTGATCGCGCTCGACCTCGATGACCAGCGACGTGTCGGCGAGCCGGATGCGGTCGCCCGTCGTCGGGCCGAACATGTCCGCATAGGCGGAGCGGGGCAGCGAGGCAGGCGGGCGGGTGTTGGCGGGCATCGGACTACTCAGCTCTGAAGGAGTGTGAAGCCTGGCTCCAGCGCGGCCCTCTTATCGAAGGTGAGGGTCGTCCGGGCCCCGGCTTGCAAGTTCAGGGCCGCGATGAGGTAGTCGGGGAGGTCGGCTTCGCCGTGACGCCACTGGTCAACACACGACGAGATCAGAGCGTCGTCGGAGTAGACGACGCGGCCGGACTCGGCGAGGACATCCAGGAGTTCGATGACGTCATCCTTGACGAAGCGATATCGTCGCATGAGCGTCCAGACGAACTCGACGAGCGCCACAGGGGAGATCATCGCCGGCTCCTCGGCCCGGACGACATCTTCAAGCAATGCCGAAGCTGCCCGGGACTGCTTTGCGTCGTCCTGCAACGCGAACCGCAACAGGACATTCGTGTCGACGCCGATCATCCTCCGGACTTCGTCCGCTCGTCCTCCTCGAAGAGGTAGTCGCCGATTGGATCGTCCGATGCAGACGGCTTCCCGGCCTCAGCCCTGGCGCGACGTACGATGTCGTGAACGGCAGAAAGGTCGCCCGTCGGCTTTGTCAGCGTTCCCCGACCTTGCCCGTCAACCACGAGCGAGAGCCTGTCTCCAGCCTGCACTCCGACGAGGCGGCGGTATTCGGCCGGCAATGTCACCTGGCCTTTGGACGTAAGCTTGATTTCGAAACGTCGCATCGGCTTGCCTTACGCGATATGGTCTCTCCTTTCTATGATCCTGGACGTAAGGCGTCAACGATGACCGTCAAAGCTTCACGCCTTCCAGATACCCCCTGTTCCAGGTCGGGCTCATCAGGATCTCGTTGACGCAGACCGAGGTCGGCATGCGGGCCACGAACAGGATTGTGTCGGCCATGTCCTCGGCTTGCAGCATGCGGGCGCGGTCCTCCGCCGTCACGGGGACCGGCCGCTTGTCGAGGATCGGCGTCGCGACCTCGCCCGGGCAGATGCAGCAGGAGCGGATGCCGTGTGCGCATTCCTCCTGGTTGATGCTCTCGGACAGGGCGACGAGCCCGTGTTTCGCGGCCGCGTAGGCCGGGCCGGTGAGAACCGAGACGTAGCGGCCCGCCCAGGACGAGATCTGGATGATGAGCCCGGCGCGCTGGTCGCGCATCATCGGCAGCACGGCGCGGGACGTGTAGAACGGGCCGTTCAGGTCCGCCCCGATCACCGTGTCGATCCCGGCATTGTCGATCTCCCGCCAGCTTCGCTTCGGGACGTTGAGGCCGGCGGAGTTCACCAGGATGTCGCAGCGTCCGAAGCGTTCGCGGATCGTGCCGGCGACGCTCTCGACGTCCGCGGAACTGCTCATGTCGGCCGGCGCGACCACGGCCTCGCTGCCTGCGGCGCGTATCGCAGCCGCCGTCTCCTCCAGGGCGGAGACTCTTCTGCCGCTCAGGACGAGCGTCGCGCCGGCCCCGGCGAGCGCGACGGCTGCCGCGGCCCCGATCCCGGAGCCGGCACCCGTCACCCAGGCGACCTCGCCTTCGATCGATCGCTGCATCGCCGTTCCCCCTCCTTCGACGCGGCATTCGCCGCCATTTCTCGCGTCCGATCAGGTCGGCCCAGGTCGCGCGCCCTGGTTCAGTACGTCGGCATCACCGGCCTGGGCCCAGGCAGCACGCGCGCCACCTTCAGCCGGTCGATCGCCCCGAGGAGCGCCCGGCTCGTATCCAGCGTCTCCGTGAAGCCGAACGCCCGGATCTTGTTCACGTCCGAGATCACGTCATGTGCCGTGTTGAAGATGAAGTGGCCGAAATCCCAGCCGACCAGCTTCGCGAGATCCGGCTGCACCAGACCTTCGGCCTCGGCGAGTTCGGCCCAGAGCGGTCCCTTGTCGGCCATGTGGCGCCCGAGCGTCAGCGGAATCGGGTAGGCGCATGCGAGGTCGAGCGCTTCGGCGATCTCCGGCCAGACGCGCTCCCAGCGGAAGACGTCGCCGTTCGTCACGTTGAAGGCGTGGCCGCCGGCCTTCGGCTCGCTCACGGCCCAGAGGCTCGCCCGGGCGAGGAGCCCGGAATCGGTCATCTGCATCAGGGCGTTGTAGCCGGCCTCGATGCCGGGATAGCGCATCGGCACGCGGCATGCCCGCGAGATCTCCGCGAAGGCGCCGACCACGAGCGCGATGTTCATCGGGTTGCCCCAGACATCGCCGATCACGACGTCGGGCCGCAGCACGACGAAATCCCAACGGCCGGCCCTGTCCTCAAGGATGCGCTGCTGGCCGAGATAGATGTTCGGCGGCAGATGGTAGGGGTCGCTCTCGCGCGCGGGCGTGCGGACCTTGGCCCCGAGATGGACGCCGAAGATCTTGAAGCCCTGGTAATGCACGATGCGCCGGAGCGGCGCCCCGACCGCCTCCAGCCCGTCGATCAGGTTCGTCAGCATCGCCTCGTTCTGGACGGCCTCGGTGGCCAGGTCCGGGTCAGGCTTCAGGGCGGCATAGAAGACGTGCGTCGTGTCGGCGGCGCCTTTCAGGGCCGCGAACAGGGCTTCCCGATCGGCCAGATCGGCCGCGATGCTCTCGCCGATCTGGGATCCGCGCCGGGACAGGCCGCGGACGGTCCAGCCCGCCTCGAGCAGCGTGCGGGCGAGCGCATCGCCGATGATGCCGCCGATGCCGGCGATCAGCGCGGTGCCGGCCGGGCCCGTCACGACAACGCTCCCATGACGTCCTGCCGGAAGCCGTAGACCTCCCGCTTGCCGCCATAGGGCACGAGCACCACCTCGCGGGTCGAGCCCGGCTCGAACCGCACCGCCGTGCCCGGCGCGATGTCGAGGCGCCTGCCGCGCGCCTGGTCGCGGTCGAAGCGCAGCGCGGCGTTCGTCTCGGCGAAATGGTAATGCGAGCCGACCTGGATCGGCCGGTCGCCCGTGTTGGCGACGCTGAGCGTGATGCGCTCGGCGCCCTCGTTGAACACGATCTCACCCGGCAGCGTCGTGACCTGACCGGGCACGTCCTCGGAGGCCGCGCCGCGGATCGGGTGGTGCACGGTGACGAGCTTGGTGCCATCCGGGAAGGTCGCCTCGACCTGGATGTCGTGGATCATCTCGGGGATGCCGGGCATGACCTGCTCGGCCGTGAGCACAAGCGCGCCGGCCTCCATCAGGTCGGCGACCGAGCGCCCGTCGCGCGCGCCCTCGACCACGAAATCGGTGATGAGCGCGATCGCCTCGGGATGGTTCAGCTTCACGCCGCGCTGGAGCCGGGCGCGCGCGACGATCGCGGCCATGGCGACGAGCAGCTTGTCTTTCTCGCGTGGCGTGAGGTTCACGGCAAATCTCCGTCACAGGTGCCAGACGCGCGGCAGAGCCCTGCCGCGAAACATAGTCATGAAGCGGGCCGCGTCGCGCCGCAACGTTTCAACGTCGCCGGCCAGGAAGCGGACCGCGAGAAGTCCGTTCCAGGCGCTCGCTCCGCATTGCGACGCCGCACCGTCGAGCGCCGCACGGGCCTCCTCGATCCGGCTCTCCGCATCCGGCGCCACGTAGACGATCGTGGCCAGCGCGCGGTTGCCGGCCGCGAGGGCGGGCCTGGCGAGCAGTTCGGCGATGGGGCCGGCGACCCGCAGGGTGTCGGCATAGACGAGTCGGCCTCCGCGGCGGACCCGCCAGCGATCCTCGTAGGCGCCGCTCTGCATCGTCTCGCCGAAAGCCGCACGGCCGAACACCGTCGCCTCGAACAGCAGCGCCGAGGCGCTCTCGTCCAGGCGCACGTCGAGCGAGCGGCGCAGCCGCGCCCGGTCGTAGAGGATCGTCTCCTGCGGCACCCAGTCGAGCCGCGCCCCATCCGCCACCCGGATGGTGGTCGTGATCGCGGCCGTGTCGCCCTCCGACCGATAGATCTTCTCCGCCGCCGCCGTGGTGACGACCAGCTCCGCCCCGCTTGCCACCTCGATGTCCGTCGCGAACCGATCCCCGGCCGCAATGCCGCCGCCCGTGTTGATCGTGACGGCTTCGAGCGCCGGACCTTCGCATTTGGGCAGGCGTATCCGGGCGGAGCCGGTCTCGGACATGCGGGCGACGCGCGTTGCGGCTCCCGACCGGACGACGGCGAGCGCAATGCGGGCATCGGCGCGCTGACGTCGCGGACCTGCCGAGACGCTGTCCTGGCCGGGCTCGTCCCGGCCACCCCGATGGGAAACGTGAAAGGTCAACTGAACCGTCAGGTGAGACGTGAGGCCGAGGGCTCGCCGGCTCGGTCGTACAGACCGTATCGGGGTGGCCGGGACAAGCCCGGCCATGACACGCCGTGCCCTGTCAGATCGCCATGCGGCGGCGGACGTCGTCGCCCTCGAGCTCGGCCTTGCCGCCGGCCACCACCACCTCGCCGCGCTCCATCAGGATGAAGCGGTCGGCGAGGTCGCGCGCAAACTCGAAATATTGCTCGACGAGCAGGATCGCCATGTCGCCGCGCCCGCGCAGGAACGAGATGGCGCGCCCGATATCCTTGATGATGGAGGGCTGGATGCCCTCGGTCGGCTCGTCGAGGACGAGGAGCTTCGGACGGGTCGTCAGGGCACGGCCGATGGCGAGCTGCTGCTGCTGGCCGCCGGACAGGTCGCCGCCACGCCGGTGCAGCATGGATTTCAGCACGGGGAAGATCTCGAAGACCTCGTCCGGCACGCTGCGCTCCCCGCGCTTCAGGGGCGCGTAGCCGGTCTCCAGGTTCTCCCGCACCGTGAGCAGCGGGAAGATCTCACGGCCCTGCGGCACGTACGCTATGCCATGGCGCGCCCGGTCATAGGGCTTCATGCGGGCGATGTCCCGCCCGCCGAGCGTGATCGCGCCGCCCGAGATCGGCCGGTGGCCGACGATGGCCCGCATCAGCGACGACTTGCCGACGCCGTTGCGGCCGAGCACGCACGTGACCTCGCCCTGCTTCGCCGCCACGGACACGCCGCGGAGCGCCTGCGCGGCGCCGTAGAAGAGCGTGATGTTCTCGACGTTCAGCATGGGCTGCTCGACGCGCTCCCTCTCCCCGGCGGGGACAGGGTTGGGGTGAGGGGGATGTGGCGTCGCCGGAGAGGGGGGATCCCCCTCACCCGGTCGTCCGCGACCGCGGCCGACTCGACCTCTCCCCGCCGGGGAGAGGGTTGCCTGCGCTCTACCGAATGCGGTCCGGTCAATCTCACCGCCCCAGATACACTTCGACAACGCGTTCGTTGGCGCTGACCTGGTCGAGCGATCCCTCCGCCAGCACCGTGCCCTCGTGCAGGCACGTGACCTTCACGCCGAGGTCGCGGACGAAGACCATGTCGTGCTCGACCACGACCACCGCCCTCGTCCGGGCGATCTCGCGCAGCAGGTCGGCCGTGTCCGCCGTCTCCTGATCGGTCATGCCCGCCGCCGGCTCGTCGACGAGGAGCAGCCTCGGCTCCTGCGCCAGCAGCATGCCGATCTCCAGCCATTGCTTCTGGCCGTGGCTGAGCTCGGCCGCCTTGCGGGCCCGGTGATCCTTCAGGCGGACGCGCTCGAGCAGCGAGTCCACGCGCTCGCGCTCGGCCGCGCTCTCGCGCCAGAACAGGGTCGGGAAGGCGCGGCGGTCGGCCTTCAGCGCGAGGCGGAGATTGTCTTCGACGGAATGCATCTCGAACACCGTCGGGGTCTGGAATTTTCTGCCGATCCCGAGCTGGGCGATGGATGCCTCGTCGAGCTTGGTGAGGTCGTACTTGCCGCCCCCAAAGCTCGCCTGGCCGGCCGTCGGACGCGTCTTGCCCGTGATGACGTCCATCATGGTCGTCTTGCCGGCGCCGTTCGGCCCGATGATGGCGCGCATCTCGTGCTCGTCGATGGCGAGCGAGAGGTTGTTGAGGGCGCGGAAGCCGTCGAACACGACCGAGACCGCGTCGAGATACAGGAGGGAGGGGGTCGTGGTGGTCTGCATCGCGGCTACTCCGCCGGGACCGGGGCGCCGCGGGAATCGACCGGGCGCGCGACGCCGTCCTCGTCCTCGATCTCGGCCACGGCCGGCCGGCGCCGGCCCGTCCACCACTCGGTCGCGGTGCCGAGGATCCCCTTTGGCAGGAACAGCGTCACGAGCACGAACATGAGGCCGAGCGCGAACAGCCACAGCTCCGGCAGCATGCCGGTGAACCAGGTCTTGCCGGCATTGACGACGAGTGCGCCAAGCGCCGCGCCGGCGAGCGTGCCGCGGCCGCCGACCGCGACCCAGATCACGGTCTCGATCGAGCTTGCGGGCGCGAATTCGGACGGGTTGATGATGCCGACCTGCGGCACGTAGAGCGCGCCCGCGATTCCGGCCAGCATGGCCGAGACGGTCCAGACGAACAGCTTGTAGTTCTCGACGCGGTACCCGATGAACCGCGTCCGGCTCTCGGCATCGCGGATCGCGACCAGCACCTTGCCGAGCTTCGACGTCACGATGAAGCGGCAGACGAGGAACCCGCCCGCGAGCGCCAGCGCGGAGAGCGCGAAGAGCGTCGCGCGCGTCGTCTGCGCCTGCACGGGCGCGCCAAGAATGTCCTTGAAGTCCGTCAAGCCATTATTGCCGCCAAAACCCATGTCGTTGCGGAAGAAGGCGAGCAGCAGCGCGAACGTCATCGCCTGCGTGATGATCGACAGGTAGACGCCCGTGACGCGGGAGCGGAACGCGAACCAGCCGAACACGAGCGCGAGAAGCCCGGGCGCCAGGAGCACCATCAGGGCCGCGAACGGGAAATGGTCGAAGCCGAGCCAGAACCAGGGCAGCTCCTTGTAGTTCAGGAACACCATGAAATCGGGCAGGACCGGGTTGCCGTAGACCCCGCGCGGCCCGATCTGCCGCATCAGGTACATGCCCATCGCGTAGCCCCCGAGCGCGAAGAACGCGCCGTGGCCGAGCGACAGGATGCCCGCATAGCCCCAGACGAGATCGACCGAGAGCGCCAGCAGCGCGTAGCAGAGATACTTGCCGAGCAGCGGGATCAGGTAGTCCGGCACGCGCAGCGCCGAGCCGGCGGGAAGCGCGAGATTCGAGAGCGGCACCAGCACGGCGACCGCGAGCACGATCCCCAGGAAGACGATGCCGGTCCGGCCGAGGAAGCGGGAGGCGATCATGGCCGCGCCACCAGGCAGGACGCGCCCCCTCTCCCCGACGGGGAGAGGGTTGGGGTGAGGGGGCTCC
>CAXUKK010000126.1:0-7852 GCA_964251455.1 uncultured Enterovirga sp. | reverse complement strand
GTCACCCAGAATTCCAGAGAAGAACCAGAGGAACGCCGAAACGCCGCCGCCGATGTCGTGGTGTCTAGTCCCGCCCCATCGGCCTGTCAACAAGCTCGTGACAATTTTTCGACAGGCAGGCGACGGAACGGTCACGTTCCCGTCCAGATCGGAGCCCAAAGCGACAGCACCGCACAGGGCGCGATGCCGCCTTCTGTTGACCAGACTTGCCGGGCAGGGCAACCACCGCATGACACGACGCGACCGAGACCTTTGACGCCTCCATCCGCGCTCCCCCTCCTGGACATTCCCCCCTCTCGGCCCAGTGCCCAGACCCGCCTGCCCAAGCAGCGGCGGCAGCGCCCCGCGTCCGGGTCGTGCTTCGGCAACGAGCCGCCCCTCGATCCGACTGTGCCGGTACCAGTCGCGACCGGTCGGCACGCCGTCAGCCTGCGCTGGCTCGGGGCATCGGTTCTCGTCGGTTTCACGGGCGCCATGCTCCTCGGTTCGGCGATCTACGTCTCGTCCGACGGCGAGACGAGCTTCGCGGACGCGCCCGAGCGGGCCCCTGCCCTCGTGGCCCGCAACGAGGATGGGAGCGCCGGAGCCGCACGCAAGGGCGACAAGCTCGTCCGGACCGAGATGGTGGCCTCCGCCAAGCAGAATTTCCGCACGCCCATGACGCTGCGGGCCGGCGACCGCGAAGTCATCAAGGTGCGCAGCTTCGTGCGCATCGCGACCAACCTCTCGATGACGAGCGGCGTTTTCGCGAGCGACATACCGCCGTTCAACCCGTTGCGCTTCTTCGCCGACACGGGCGGGGAGAGGATCTTCGAACCGCCGCCCGAGACCTCGGATGCGGAAGTCTCGGTGGTGAAAAGCGAGCTCTCCACGCTGGCGATCGACTTCGCAGGGCCTGCCCTCAGCGACGAGCACGTCCAACTCCAGCTCGAGGACGAGTTCCGGACGCGGACCGAAGCCGGGCGGCGTGCCGCGACACCCCTGGCTTCGACCGCCATGCTGTCGCGCATGCTCGGCCGGATGCCCGCGCTCACCGGAGAGCCGACACTTCCGGGAGGCGAGACGGCGCTGCAGGCACCCTTCCGGTCCATCGAAGTGCTGGTCGTTCCCGAGAACGTCACGAGCTACCCGAAGACCGGGCAGAGACCGGCCGAGGTCGATTTCGAGGAACGGGCCGTTTCCATTCGGCGCGGCGAAACCCTCGACATCGTTCTTCGCGCGAACGGCGCGAGCCCGGACGATACCCGGGCTATCCTGGCGACCCTTGTGGGAGCCGAGCGGCAGCTTGGCCCTGTGGAGGGGATGCAGCTTCGCATTCTTCTCGCGCCCGCGGCGCGACCCGGCGAGGCGAAGCGGCTCGTCCGCGCGATCCTGTTCGGCGAGCGCGGCGTCGAGGCGATCTCGGCCATGAACGATCGCGGCACCTTCGTGTCGGTCACGCCGCCTCAGGCCCAGAGCGTCGGACGTGGGGACGGGAAGCCGAAGGGCGGGGAAGAGGACGACGAGGAAGAAGGAAGCGGCGTCACGCTCTACAACAGCCTGTACGAGACCGCCTTGAAGCAGGACCTGCCGAGGCAGACCGTCGAGGAGCTCGTGCGCATCTTCGGCTACGATGTCGATTTCCAGAGGCGTGTCTCGCCCGGCGACAGTCTCGAGGTTTTCTACGCCACCGACGAGGAGGGCGGCACCGACCGGCTCGAAATCCTGTCGGCCACGATCACGCTTGGGGCGGATGCCCACCGCGTGTACCGGTTCCAGGGGGACGATGGCGTGGTCGACTTCTTCGACGATGCCGGCCGCTCCTTGAAGAAGTTCCTCATCCGCAAGCCGGTCGTCGAGGCGCGGCTGAGCTCGGGCTTCGGCACGCGCTTTCACCCGATCCTCGGTTATTCGAAGATGCACACGGGGGTGGACTGGGCAGCCAAGGTCGGGACGCCCATCTTCGCAGCCGGCAACGGGACGATCCAGAAGGCGGCCTGGGATTCGGGCTATGGCCGCCGCACCGAGATCCAGCACGCGAACGGTTACGTCACAGCATACAACCACCAATCCGCCTTTGCGCGCGGCATAGGCCCTGGCGCCAGGGTGCGGCAGGGGCAGGTGATCGGATATGTCGGCTCGACGGGCCTCTCGACGGGCGCCCATCTCCACTACGAGGTGATCGTGAACGGCCACTTCGTCGATCCGATGAAGATCCGCGTGCCGCGCGGGCGCGAGCTCGACGGACGGGCCCTCGTCGAGTTCGGGCGCCAGCGCGACCAGATCGACCAGCTCCTGCTCAAGGCCTCGCCGAACCGGCTGGCGCAGCGGAGCTGATCAGCCAAAGCCCAGGCGCTCCCTGATGCCGGCCGGGCTCTCACCCGCATGGCGCATGGCGGCGATCGACGGGGAAGAGCGACTCTTCGAGAGTTTCTGGCCCTGCACGTCCGTCAGGAGGGCGTGGTGATGATAGAGGGGCGCGGTGAGCCCGAGCAGCGTCGCGACGAGCGCGTGAATGTCGGTCGCGGCCTCGAGATCGACGCCGCGGACCACGTGGGTGATGCCCTGGACATCGTCGTCGAGCACGACGGAGAGATTGTAGCTCGTCGGGGTTTCCTTGCGCACGAGCACGATGTCGCCCCAGCGCTCCGGCCGCGCCTCCACGGGCCATATGCGACCGGACGGATCGAACGCCGACCAGGAGACAGCTCCTGCGGCCGCGATCGCGGCCGCCATGTTCAGGCGCCAGGCGATCGGCGTTCCGGCCTCAACCGCTTGCGGGAGCGTCCGGCAGGTCCCGGGATAAAGCGGGCTCCCGTCGGGATCGCGCGGCCAGGGCTCGCCGCTTTCCCGTTCGCGGCTGCCAATCACGGCCGCGATCTCGCCTCTGGTGCAGCGGCAGGGATAGAGCAATCCGGCAGCGCGAAGCCGTTTCGCTCCGGCCTGGTACTCCGCCATGTGCTGCGACTGCCGACGCGGCAGCTCCGGCCAGCGAAGGCCGAGCCAGGCGAGGTCCTCCTCGATTCCCGCGACGAGGTCCGGCCTCGCCCGACCCGGGTCGATATCTTCGATGCGCAGGAGCCATGTCCCGCCGAGCTGCCGCGCGACGGCGTCGTTCAGGAGCGCGGAATAGGCATGGCCGAGATGCAGGCGGCCGTTCGGGCTCGGCGCAAAGCGCAAGACGGGGCTCATCCGCCCTGCCCTGCCCCATGACTGTCCTGCTCGACTCGGAGGAGGCGCTCGCGGCCGGCCTCGCGGAGCTGTGCCGGATCGACCCGGCCATGGCGGAACTGGTCGAAGATGGCGTCCGGCCACCACTGCGCAGGCGCGAGCCCGGCCTTGCCGGCCTCCTGGCGATTGTCGTCGGACAGCAGGTCTCGACGGCGAGCGCGGCCGCGATCCTGGCGCGCCTGAACGCCGCCTTTCCGGACATCACGGCCGAAGCGATCGCCGCCGCGTCCGATGCGGAGCTTCTCGGCGTCGGACTGTCGCGCCCCAAGCTGAGGACGCTGCGGGCGATCTCCGCGGCGATCGTCGGCAGGACGCTCGATCTGCAGGCGCTTGCCGGCATGCCGGCCGAAGCTGCGCACGGTACCCTGACGGCGATCTCCGGGATCGGCCCCTGGACGGCCGACCTCTATCTGCTGTTCTGCCTCGGCCATCCGGACATCTTCCCGGCCGGTGATCTCGCCCTGCAGGAGGCGGCGCGGGCTCTGCTCGGCCTGGAAGCCCGCCCGGGCGCCATGGCGCTCGCGACGATTGCGGAACGCTGGCGGCCCTGGCGCGGCGTCGCGGCCGGCCTGCTGTGGGCCTATTACCGGCACCTGAAACGTCGCGACGGCGTGATCACGGCCTAGACGGGCAGCAGCGTCACGCGCCGCGGCCGAACCAGCGCGGCGCCTCTGCCATCCAGCCGAGCCCATCCTCCGTCAGGCCTGCGGGGCGATATTCGGCCGCTGCCGCGCCGTCATAGTGAACCGCCCGGAGCGCCGCGAAAGCGCCGTCGAAGTCGAGCGCGCCGGTTCCGGGCTCGTGGCGCCCGGGGTTGTCGGCGAACTGGACGTGGCCGATCAACTCGCCCGCGCGCCGGATCGCGGCGACGAGGTCCGGCTCGATCCGGGCCATGTGGTAGAGGTCGAATTGCAGCCGGACGCGCGGATCGCCCTGCCCCGCATAGAAGCGCAGGAACTTGTCCAGGCTGTCGAGCCAGAAGCCGGGAACGTCGAACGGATTGATCACCTCGAGCATCAGCTCGGCGCCGATGCGTTCGAGCCGCCGTGCGGCCAGCGCGACATTGTCGGAGAAGACGCGCGCCGTCGTGCGATCCGCCTGCCCCATCGGCGGCGGACCCGCAAGAATGTTGACCTTGCTGACGCCGAGTTCGGCGGCGTAGCGGGCGGCCTGCTCAAGGCCCTCCGCGAAGGCGGCGCGGGCGGTCGCATCCGTTGCGCGGCCGTTGCCGCCGCGGTCGTCGGCAGCCGGGACGTTGATCAGCACGATGGGCATGTCGCCGGCGGCCCGGCGCAGATCCGCGACCTCCGCCTCGTACGGGAACTGGATCTCGACGCCGGCAAAGCCGGCCCGTGCCGCGGCGGAGAAGCGCTCGAGCAGCGGCACCTCCGTGAACATGAGCGTGAGGTTCGCGACGAGTTGCATCGTTGCCCGGCCCGCTTGCGGCGACTTGCCCTCCCGTTCGATAACGCCGCTCATCCCCCCGAACAAGGAACCCGGATGCCCTTGAGGTCCGACGTCACGCGAAAGGGCATCGAGCGAACGCCGCACCGCGCCTTCATGCGGGCCATGGGGCTCGACGACGAGGCGATCGCGCGGCCGATGGTCGGCGTGGTGTCGATGAAGGGCGAGGTGACGCCCTGCAACATGACGCACGGGCCGCAGGCCGAGGCCGCGAAAGAAGGCGTCACGCGGGCCGGCGGCACGCCGCGCGAGTTCACGACGATCTCGATCTCGGACGGGATCGGCATGAACCACGAGGGCATGAAGTTCTCCCTCGTGTCGCGCGAGCTCATTGCGGACTCGATCGAGGCGGTCGTGCACGGCCATGCCTATGACGGGCTGATCGCCTTCGGCGGCTGCGACAAGACCCTTCCCGGCGCCATGATGGCGCTCGTGCGCTGCAACGTGCCGGGCGTGTTCCTCTATGGCGGCTCGGCGCTGCCCGGTCGGCACGGCGGCCAGGACGTGACCGTCCTCGACGCCTACGAGGCGGTCGGGACGGTGATGACGGGCGCGCTCGATCCCGGCGTGCTCGACGAGATGGAGCGGGTCTGCAAGCCGACGATCGGGGCCTGCGCCGGACAATTCACGGCGAACACGATGGCGATGGTCTCGGAGGTGCTGGGCCTGACGGTGCCGAACTCGTCCATGGTGCCGGGCGTGTATTCGGAGCGGCTCGAGATCGCGAAGCGCGCAGGCGCCATCGTGATGGAGAACATCGCCCGGAACGGTCCGCTGCCGCGCGACCTGATCACGCGGGCCTCACTCGAGAACGCGGCTGCGATCGTCGCGGCGACCGGCGGCTCGACAAATGCGGCGTTGCACATCCCGGCCATCGCGCACGAGGCAGGCATCCGATTCACGGTGGACGAGGTGGCGGAGGTCTTCGCCCGGACGCCGCTTATCGGCGATCTCCGGCCGGGCGGGCGATACCTCGCGAAGGACGTTTACGATCTCGGCGGCGTCTCGATCATCATTCGCGAGCTGATCGCGGGCGGGTTTCTCGACGGCTCGACCCTTACCGTGACGGGCCGCACGCTCGCGGAGGAGCATGGCGCCGCGCCCGCTCCGGACGGAACCGTGATCCGCCCCGTGGCCGATGCCATCCGGCCGGACGGCGGGCTCGTCGTGCTGAAGGGCAACCTCGCCCCCGACGGAGCTCTGCTGAAGGTAGCCGGGCTGAAATCGACGCTGTTCGAAGGCACGGCGCGCGTGTTCGAGTCCGAGGAGGATTGCGCCGTCGCGATCCGGGCACGCGCCTACGAGGCGGGGGACGTGCTGGTGATCCGCTACGAGGGGCCGCGCGGCGGGCCCGGCATGCGCGAGATGCTCGGCGTCACGGCCCTCATCTACGGCCAGCAGATGGGCGAGAAGGTCGCGCTGCTGACCGACGGCCGCTTCTCCGGCGCGACGCGCGGCATGTGCATCGGCCATATCGCGCCGGAAGCGGCGATTGGCGGACCGCTCGCGCTCGTGGAGACCGGAGACCGTATTCGCGTCGACGGCGCGGCACGCCGGCTCGACCTGCTGATCGACGACGCGGAATTCGCCCGCCGCCGGGCCGCCTGGGTGCCCAGGCCGACCCGCCACCCGGCGGGCCTGCTGGCGAAATACGCCCGCCTGGTCGGCGGGGCGGAAAACGGGGCCGTCACGCACGAAGGCGGGGCCGTGTGGACCAACCCGGCAGGGGAGGTCGGGCTGTGAGCCTTGTCGCCAATGAGCAGGTCAAGCTGACGGCGACATACCTGAATGGCCTCGCCATTGCGATCTTCGCAGTCGGCGGATTGGCGCCCTTGGTCGCCGTCGTCAGCGGCACAGTCCAGGCCGGCGCGGTGCAGATCGTGGTCTTGTCGACCGTTTGCGTTGCCGCCAGCCTAACCCTACATCTTCTCGCAAGACGCTCCCTCAAGAGGCTGAGCCAATGACGAATCTGCAGATCGCTTCGCTCTACATCGCGCCAGTCGGGGGACTCGTGATTGGTCTTGCGCTCTACTTCTTCACGGGCCCCCGTTCGGAGCGGGGTAAAGGCAGTTAGACCACACCGGCCTATAGAGCCGCCACATCCGTTAACGACCGGCCGCCATGACCGACCCGACTCCCCTCGGCTATATCGGGCTGGGCCTGATGGGTGGCCCGATGACGCGTCGGCTTCTCGCCGCCGGGCGGCCCCTCACCGTCTGGAACCGCTCGCCTGAGAAGATCGACGCCGCCGTCGTGGCAGGTGCTCGCCCGGCCGGCAGCGCGGCCGAGGTCGCCGAGCGATCGGACATCATCTTCCTCAATCTCACCGATACGGCCGCCGTCGATGCGGTCGTGTTCGGACCGGACGGCCTGAGCTCGGTCGAAGGCCGGGGCAAACTCGTCGTCGACTTCTCCTCCATCCGGCCGGATGCCACGGTCGAGATCGCCGGCCGCCTGGAAGCGCTGAACGGCATGCGCTGGGTCGATGCGCCGGTCTCGGGCGGCACCAAAGGGGCGGAGGAAGGCTCCCTCGCCATCATGGCAGGCGGCGCCGCCGAGGATGTCGAGCGCGCCCGGCCGCACATCATGGCGATGGCGGCGCGGCTCACGCATATGGGACCGCTCGGCGCCGGGCAGACTACCAAGCTCTGCAACCAGATCATCGTCGGCTGCACCATGACGGTGCTGGCCGAGGCGACGCGCCTCGCGGCCAATTCCGGCATCGACCCTGCCCGGTTGCCAGAGGCGCTGGCGGGTGGATTCGCGGATTCCAAGCCGCTGCAGCTCTTCGTGCCCCGCATGGCGGCCGGCATCCACGACCCGCCGCTCGGCCATGCCTACACGATGCTTAAGGACCTCGACTCGGCGCTCGACGCGGCGCGCGAGACCGGCACGCCCGCCCCGATGGCGGCGCTCGCCGCCCAGCTCTTCCGCCTTCTCGCGGCCACGCGGGGCGAGAAGGCGGACGCGCTCGAGCTGTACAAGCTGCACGAGCCGACGGTGCAACCGACGTAAGACGCAGGTCCGTCCGCGTTATTCCGTTCAGCCCCGGCAAGCGCGACCTTGCAGACGCGCAATGCGCAAAGCTTGACCATTGCGTCAGCGCCACCGATGACCGTCTGACCTGAATGGGGAACAACAGAATGGTCGGTACACCTTACGGCGCTGGCTGGGCGCC
>CAXUKK010000125.1:0-7882 GCA_964251455.1 uncultured Enterovirga sp. | reverse complement strand
ATTCCTTGTTCGTGACGAACGCCGCGGGCGGAAGCTCGGGCCGGCCGCCGCCGCGTAGGGATCCTCGCCCTCCTCTTCCAGCTCGAGCGGCTCGTCGGGCTGCGGCAGCGAGCGGATCGCCGGCCGTGGGCGCGGGGCCGGTGCATCCTCGGCGCGGTTCGGGTCGAGCCGCGGCTCGAACTTGATCAACGGCTTGCAGATGCGCCGCTTCCCGCGCGGGTCGTGGCGCGCGAGATCCAGGTGGAAGTGGTTGTAGTGGTAGATGTCGGAGCCGGGCGCCAGCACCGTCGTGAAATGCTGGCAGGCGCCGATGAAGATCTCGCGCAGGAATTCCTGCTCGTCCCCCTGGCCCTTCCAGCCCTTCTCGACGCTGATCGTGCGGCCATCCGCGAGCTTGAAGGACATCACATCGACGGCATTGCCGAAGGAATGCTCCGACAGCTTGGCGCCGACCTTGTTGTTGCGGCCGCGGCAGGAATAGGAGCCGGCCCGCAACTCGGCGACGGCCGTGCCGAAATACAGCTCGGCCGCGGGCTGCACGGTGTTGTTCAGCCAGGCGTCGATCTCGGGGATGATCGGGCAGCCGAGCGTCAGCCGATTGGAGAGGCCGATCGAGCCGGCGCCCAGCGCCGCCACCTTGAAGGGATAGGAGATGCCGCAGGCGCCGGGCCCATTGATCTCAGAGGCGCGGGACATGTAGGCGGTCGGCGCGACGAGTTTGGACGCGAGGCATGCCTCTTCGGCCTGGGCCCGCCAGGGTTCTCGCTGCTCGAAGCCGAAGCGCCCGCAACCCACGAGCACGACGGCGACGAGCGCCAAGGCTAGGAACGCAACGCAGCCACGACGCATATGCGGAAAATGCGACGGGTCCGGTTAAGGCGGCTTCAACAGCTGTGGCTGCCGTCTGGCCCGATTCGGGGCAGTCGCGGCTGGCCTTGAAGTTGAGGCATGCTAAGGCGGGATGTCCTCTCGAACCTGCTCTCTGCCATGCTCTCGCTCGTCGATCTCCTCGACCGCATCAAATCCGGCGCACTCACGCCGGACGGCGCTTTCCGGCTGAGCCTGGAGGCGATCGCGATGCGGGAGGGCGAGCTCGGCGCCTTCGCGTATCTCGACCGTGACGCGCGCCCGTCCGGGCGCGGGCCGCTGAACGGCATCGCGGTCGGCGTGAAGGACATCATGGACACGGCCGACATGCCGACCGGCATGGGCTCGCCGATCTATGCCGGCTGGCGGCCCAAGGCGGATGCGCCGGTCGTTTCGGCTCTGAAGCGAGCCGGCGCGACGATCATCGGCAAGACCACGACGACGCCCTTCGCGTCGAGCGACCCGAGCGAAACCCGCAACCCCCACAATCCAGCACACACGCCGGGCGGGTCCTCAGCGGGCTCGGCCGCGGCGGTCGGCGCCGGGATGATACCGCTTGCGCTCGGTACCCAGACCGGCGGGTCCGTGATCCGCCCTGCCGCCTATTGCGGGACGGCGGCCATCAAGCCGTCCTTCCGGCTGATCCCGAGTGTCGGGGTGAAGTGCTATGCCTGGACGCTGGACACGGTGGGATTGTTCGCGGCCGGCGTGGCGGACCTGGCTCTGGCCCTGGAACTCGTCAGCGGCCGTCCCATGCCGATCGAGGCGATCGCCAAGCCGCGGATCGGCGCGGTCACGCAGGATTTCGCCGGCCCTGCCGATCCCGCCGCCGGCGCGGCGCTCGAGCGTGCGGCCCTGCTCCTGTCCCGGAACGGGGCCGAGATCTGGGACGTGAAGCCGCCCGCCGCCTTCGCGGAGGCCTGGGCCGCGCATGGCACGATCCAGGATTTCGAGGCGAAGCACGCTCTCGCCTGGGAGTACGACCATCATCGCGACGCGATCGCGCCGCTGGTGCGCGGCGCGCTCGACCGGGCGCAAGGGATCGGGGCCGACGCCTATGACGATGCGCGCCGGATGGCGAACCGGGCACGGCGCGAGACGAAGGAGCTCTTCGCCGAACTGGATGCGGTGATCACCTACGCGGCGCCCGGCTCCGCGCCGGAGGGTCATGGCGCCACGGGCGACCCGCGCTACAACCGGCTCTGGACCTTGCTCGGGACGCCCTGCGTCAATGTGCCCGGCCTCGTGCGGGAAGGCGGATTGCCCGTGGGCGTGCAGGTCATCGCGCCCTTTGCCCGGGACCATGTCGCACTCGCCGTCGCCCGCATCCTGGAAAGCGCTCACGCGGGAGCATGATCGGCACTGCAGCGCGGCTGCCTCGCGCTGCACAATCGAAAGTCGCTGGCGGCATGAAACCCGGACTGTTAGCCTCGCGTTCATCACGGCGTCAGGCGAGGGGGCTGCCATGGACGTTCTGCTGAGATCTGACTGGTGGAGCCGAATGCAGGCGGCGGCAGCTTGCGCCGCCCTCGGACTGCTGGGAGCCATTGTGCTCGGCATGTTCTGACGGGGCCGAGCGAGCGAGACCGAACGTCGGCGGGCCCCGTTGCCGGGGCATCGCCGCCTATGCCAAGCGGGGACACATGTTCCGCGAGGCTACCGTGACCGGCAATCCACTCCTTCAACCCTGGTCGACGCCCTTCGAAGCGCCGCCCTTCGACCTGATCGATCGCGCCGGCTTCCGTGAAGCCTTCGAGCAAGCGATGGCTGTGGACCGGGTCGAAGTCGAGGCGATCACGCACGAGCCTGCCGAACCGTCGTTCGAGAACACGATCGTCGCGCTCGAGCGCAGCGGCCGGCTCCTCAACCGGGTCTCGGCAACCTTCTTCAACCTGACGGGCGCGGACAGCGACGACACCCTGAAGGCGATCGAGCGCGAGATGGCGCCGGTCCTCTCCAAGCATAACAGCGCGATCTACCTGAACGACGGGCTGTTCCGCCGGATCGACGTGCTGAAATCGCGTCGCGACGAGCTCGGCCTGGGTGCCGAGGAACTCCGGCTCCTGGACAAGTGGCACAAGCTCTTCGTGCGCCAGGGCGCCGGCCGCGCCCCCGAGGCACGGACGCGACTTGCCGAGACCGGCGAACGGCTTGCCGTGCTCGGGACCCGCTTCGGTCAGAACGTGCTGGCGGACGAGCAGGCCTATACGCTGGTGCTCGAGACGGAGGAGGACCTGGCAGGGCTGCCGAGCTTCCTGGTGGCGTCGGCGCGCGAGGCGGCGGCCGAGCGCGGCCTCGATGGCCACGTGATCACGCTGTCTCGCTCCTCGATCGAACCCTTTCTGCAATACTCCGCCCGGCGCGACCTGCGCGAGACGGCGTTCCGCGCCTGGATCGCGCGAGGCGAGGGTGGCGGCGAAACCGACAACCGCGCGGTCATCGCGGAAATCGTGGAACTTCGGGCGGAGCGGGCGAAGCTCCTCGGCTATCCGAGCTTCGCGCATTACCGGCTCGACGACACGATGGCCGGCACGCCGGACCGCGCGCTCGAGCTCCTGCGCTCCGTCTGGGATCCGGCCCGCTCGCTTGCCTTGCGCGAGGCTGCCGACCTGCAGGCCCTGGCGGATCGGGAAGGGGGCGATTTCAGCATTGCGCCCTGGGATTGGCGCTATTACGCCGAGCGCGTGCGCAAGGAGCGCTTCGATCTCGATGCGGGCGGCGTGAAACCGTATCTGCAGCTCGACCAGATGATCGCAGCCGCGTTCGACTGCGCGACCCGGCTCTTCGGCGTCACCTTCGCCGAGCGCCACGACGTTCCGGTCTATCACCCGGATGTTCGCGCCTTCGAGGTGACCGACCGGGACGGCCGGCCCGTCGGGCTGTTCTTCGGCGATTATTTCGCCAGGCCGTCCAAGCGATCCGGGGCGTGGATGAGCGCCTTCCGCGGTCAGCGTCGCCTCGACGGCGACGTGCGTCCCATCATCGTCAACGTGATGAACTTCTCGAAGAGCACGGGCGACGAGCCGGCGCTGCTCTCCTTCGACGACGCCCGCACCCTCTTTCACGAATTCGGGCACGGGCTGCACGGCCTTCTGTCCGACGTGACCTATCCGTCGCTCGCCGGGACTGCGGTCTCGCGCGACTTCGTCGAATTCCCGTCGCAGATCTACGAGCATTGGCTGGAGCAGCCGGATGTCCTGCGCCGGTTCGCCCGCCACTACCGGACGGGCGAGCCTATGCCGGATTCGCTCATCCGGCGCGTGCTCGCCTCGCGCCAGTTCAACCAGGGCTTTGCGACCGTCGAATACACCTCGTCCGCGCTGGTCGACCTTGAACTGCATCTCCTGCCTTCGGCCCATAATCTCGACGTCACAGCCTTCGAGCGCGCCACCCTCGCGGAGCTGCGCATGCCGGACGCGATCGTCATGCGGCATCGCACGCCGCATTTCGGGCATGTCTTCGCGGGCGAGGGCTATTCCTCGGCTTACTACAGCTACCTCTGGTCGGAGACGCTCGACGCCGACGGTTTCGCGGCGTTCGAGGAGGCGGGCGACGTCTTCGACCCGCAGACCGCGAAGCGGCTCAGGGATTACGTCTACTCGGCCGGTGATCTGCGCGATCCGGCCGAGGCCTACACGGCGTTCCGCGGACGCCTGCCTTCGCCGGAAGCCCTGATGCGCCAGCGCGGCCTTCTCGAGCCGCACCGGGAAGCCGGGATGTGATCCGGACGCGTGTGATGCCGTCGGGGCTCGAGCCTCAACGCGTCGCGGACGCGCCGCGCTGGAACCCGGTCGACAGCCTGGCGCCGGACAGCTGGAAGCCCTGGCTCAGGCTCGCGCGCTACGATCGGCCCATCGGGTCGTGGCTCCTCATGTGGCCTTGCTGGTGGTCGGCAGCCCTGGCCGCTCATGCTGCTGGGCGTCTGGAGCAGCTGCCGTGGCATCTGGCGCTGTTCTATCTCGGCGCCTTCGTCATGCGGGGCGCGGGTTCGACCTGGAACGACATCCTCGACCGGAAGATTGATGCGCGGGTGGAGCGCACGAAGAACCGACCCTTGGCCTCCGGCCAGCTCGGCGTGAAGGCGGCGCTCACCTTCGCCGTTGCCCAGTCGCTGATCGGGCTGCTTGTGCTGCTGCAGTTCAATGGGTTCTCGGTCGTGCTCGGATGCCTGTCGCTCCTGCCGGTCGCGGTCTACCCCCTGATGAAGCGGGTCTTTGCGCTGCCGCAAGCGGTCTTCGGCCTCTGTTTTGCCTGGGGGGGGCTGATGGGCTGGGCCGCCGTGTTCGGCTCGCTCGCCGCCGCGCCGGTGCTGATGTACTGGGGCGCCTATTGCTGGTGCATCGGGTACGACACGGTCTACGGTCACCAGGACCAACGCGACGACGCGATCATCGGCGTGCGCTCGACGTCGCGCACCTTCGGTCCCTACAGCCGGGCCATCATCGCCAGCCTCTACGGCGCGGCAGTTCTGCTGATCGGCGTTTCGCTCTGGTCAGCCGGTGCGTCCTGGCCGGCTTATCTGGGGCTTGCGGCCTTCGCGGCACATCTCGCACAGCAGGTGGCGAGGCTCGATCCGGACGATCCACCGCTCTGCCTCCGGCTCTTCCGGTCAAATCGCGACGCCGGGGCGCTTCTCTTCCTCGGTCTGCTCCTCGACGCGCTGGTCTAGGCCGCAGACGCCGGCAGGAGCGAGGCGACCGGTCCCATCGGGATCCGGCGCTCGTGGAAGCCGTGACAGGCCACGCCTTCGAGGAGTGGCGGAATCTCTGCCCGGCAGCGCTCGTTGGCGTACGGGCAGCGCGGGTTGAAGGTGCAGCCGCTCGGGGGGTCGATGGGATTCGGGATCTCGCCCCGGACCGGCTCGCGCCGGCGTCCGGTATGCGCCAGGTCCGGCACCGCATCGAGCAGCATGCGGGTATAGGGATGCTTCGGCTCGGTGAAGAGGCCGCGGCCGTCGCCGATCTCCACGACCCGGCCGAGATACATGACGCCGATCCGGGTCGCCATGTGCCGCACGACGGCGAGGTTGTGCGAAATGAACAGGTAGGTAAGGCCGAGCCGATCCTGCAGGTCGCGCATCAGGTTCAGGATCTGCGCCTGGACCGAGACGTCGAGGGCGGATGTCGGCTCGTCGCAGACGATGAATTCGGCATTGGACGCGAGCGCCCGCGCGATGGCGACGCGCTGGCGCTGCCCGCCCGAGAACTCATGCGGATATTTCGTGCCGTCGTCGGGATGAAGCCCGACGAGCCCCAGCAATTCGCCGACACGAGCGCGGATCGCGCTCTCGCCCTGGATGAGGTCGAAGGCGCGGATCGGTTCGGCGACGATCCTGTCCACGCGCCAGCGCGGGTTGAGGCTGGCATAAGGGTCCTGGAAGATCATCTGCATGCGCCGCCGCACGGCACGGCGTTCGGCCCCGGATGCGCGGTCGGTCATGTTGACCCCGTCGATCGTCACCTCCCCGGCGGTCGGCTCGAGGAGGCCGACCACCATGCGGGCGACGGTCGACTTTCCCGATCCGGATTCACCGACAAGCGCGAAGGTCTCGCCCTGGGCGATGGCGAACGAGACGTCGTCGACCGCCTTCAGAAGCTGCTTCGGTTTGCCCTCCAGGATGCGGTTCAGGAGCGGCGGGGAGACGTCGAAGACGCGCCGGAGATGGCGCACCTGGACCAGCGGAGCAGCGCTCATGCGGCGACCTCGCCCGGCGCATAGGCCGGGTCGTAGAGATGGCAGGCGACCGGATGCCGGTCGAAATTCGTGAGATCCGGGCGCACGACAAGGCAGGGCGCGTAGGCGCGCGGGCAGCGCGGATTGAAGGGGCAGCCGGGCGGGATCGCCGAGAGCCGGGGCATCGAGCCCGGGATCTGGGCCAGCCGCCCTTCGGTCCCCGTGAGGGTCGGGATCGCGCCCATCAGGCCCGTCGCGTAGGGGTGAAGCGGGTGGCCGACCACGTCCGCGACCTTGCCGATCTCGATCACGCGGCCGGCATACATGACGGCGACGCGGTCCGCGGTCTCGGCGATGACGCCCATGTCGTGGGTCACGAGCATGACGGCCGTGCCATGGTCGCGGCACAGGCGCTTCAACACGGTGATGATCTGCGCCTGGACCGAGACGTCGAGCGCGGTCGTGGGCTCGTCCGCGATGATGAGCTCGGGTTCGGCCGACAGCGCGAGCGCGATCACGACTCGCTGGCGCATGCCGCCGGAGAACTGGTGCGGATAGGCATCGATCCGCTTCTCGGGTGCCGGGATGCCGACCTCCGCGAGGAGGTCGATCGCCCGCTTGCGCGCCGCGCTGGCGGACAGGGTCGTGTGCGTGCGGATCGTCTCCACGAGCTGGTCGCCGATGCGGTAGAGCGGGTTCAGGCTCGTCAGCGGATCCTGGAAGATCATGCCGATGCGTCGGCCCCTGACCTTGCGCATCTCGTGCGGAGGCAGGTTGTCGATGCGCTGCCCGCCGAGCACCACCTCGCCGCCGGCGATGCGGCCCGGCCGGTCGATCAGGCCGATCACGGCGGAGCCGGTCACCGACTTGCCGGCGCCGGATTCGCCGACGACGCCCAGAACCTCGCCACGCGCGATGTCGAAGGAAACGCGGTCCAGCGCCCGCAGCACGCCGCGCCGCGTGACGAACTCGACCGTGAGGTCGCGGACTTGGAGGAGGGGAGTGGTCAAGCTGCTGCGGCCCAGTTTTCTACCGACAGGCCCGGCACCCGGCGGAACTCGCGCTCGTTGTTGGTGACGAGGGTCAGCCCGGCGGAGCGGGCATGTGCGGCGATCCAGAGATCGTTGTTGCCGATGATCTGGCCGCGCCGCTCGAGGTCGGCACGAAGGATGGAATACTCCACCGCTGCGGAGGTGGAGAGATCGACAACCTCGATCCTCCTCGCAAGCTCATCAAGCTGTTCCAGCCCGGCCGCACGTTTCTGGCTCTTCTCGGCTCCGAAACGGAGTTCGCCGTAGGTGACCACTGACATCACAGCCAGACCGCTGGCGAGCGCGCCGAG
>CAXUKK010000124.1:0-7884 GCA_964251455.1 uncultured Enterovirga sp. | reverse complement strand
GCCGGACGGCTGCATCGGTTCGTATTACCCTGAGATGAACCCGCTCATGGCTCTGTCGCACCACGACGAGCAGTCGAAAACGCCGGCCGCGAAATCCGTTCCGGTACGGATACGGGTCTCAGACCAGACGGGCGGCGTGGTGGCGTAGCGGGCTTTCTCAGGTCCGCATGTCGGTTTCCGGCTCACTGCAAGGTCATCTTACGTGCTCAGGGCGCCCCGTCGAGTTGCGCCTTGGCACGGGTCAGCGCGGCCTGGCACCCGGCAGCGTCGCCCTTCCCGTCCGCCGTCCTCGCCTCGTCGAGCGCGACCTGCGCCTGCTGCGCCCGGTCGCCCCCGGCACCGGCCTGGGCTGATTGCGCCTGCGTTGCCTCGCGCCGGTCGGACGTCGGTGCAGCGCCGGTCTCGCCTTCGCTTTCACGCCGTGCCGCGACGGGCTTGCTGCCGGTCGACGCCGCGATGGATTCGCGCGCTTCCGTCCGCACGCGCCCGGTGAGCGATGCGATCCCGTCGGAGCATGGCGACGCCACGGCCGGCACAGCCGAGCACAGGCTTGAGAGCAGGATGGGAGCCACGAAAAAAACACGGCGCGACATGCGTCAACCTCCCGCGAAGTGGGCCAGTCCGGCCGCTCAGGCGCCCAGGTGTCCTCGGATAGGCAACTGCCGGATGCGACGTCCGGTTGCAGCGAAGATCGCATTCGCGATGGCCGGCGCGACGGGCGGAACGCCGGGCTCGCCGACCCCGCCGAGCGGACCGTCCCACGAGCCCGACGGCACGAGGTGCACGCGCACGATCTTGGGGGCGGCATCCATGCGGACGATCTCGTAGCCGTCGAAGTTGTTCTGCTGCGCCCGGCCATTCTGGAACGTGATCTCGGACGTGAGTGCGAGCCCCATCCCCATCACGACGGCCCCTTCCATCTGCGAACGGATCCGCTCCGGATTGACCTGCGGCCCGCAATCGACCGCGATGTCGACGGCGTGGACCTTCACCTCGTTCTCGGGGCTCACCTCGACCTCGCAGGCGACCGCCGTATAGGTCACGAAGCTGTAATGGCCTGCGACGCCGAGCCCGCGCCGCGGCTCCATCTTGCGGCCCCAGCCGATGCCGGCGGCGGCCGCCTCGATCACGCCGCGAAGCCGGGCGGTGTCGATCGGATAGCGCGAGGGATCCTCGCCGTGGTTCCAGACATCGCCCAGCGTCGTCGGGTCGATCCGGCGCGCCGGGCCGATGAGGTCGAGCAGGTAATCCTTCGGATCGCGTCCGGCCGCGTGCGCGAGTTCCGCCACGAAGGACTGGATCGCGAAGGCGTGCGGGATGTTCGAGACGGAGCGGAACCAGCCGATCCGGACATGCGCGGCCGCCTCCGGGTTCTCGAGCCGGACATTCGGGATCGCGAGCGGCATGTTCACGAGGCCCATGCCGAGCTCGAAGGGAAGCTCGTGCTTCGGGTCCGGCGCGAAGATCGAGCCGATCGTCGGCGCCGCGCTCCGATGCAGCCAGGCGACCGGCATGCCCTTGTCGTCGAGACCCGCCTCGAGGCGTTCGGCCGAGATCGTGTGGTAATAGCTGTGGTGGAGGTCGTCCTCGCGTGTCCAGAGCAGCTTGACGGGTGCGCCGCCCGCGGCGTGGCTGCAGAGCGCCGCTTCCACCACGTAATCCGGCTTCGACTTGCGGCCGAAGCCGCCGCCGAGCAGCGTGACGTTGACCTTCACCTTGTCGGCCGCGAGCCCGAGCCGCTTCGCCAGCCGGTCATGCGCCGCCTGCGGACCCTGGGTGCAGGTCCACGCCTCGCAGCGGCCGTCCTTTACCTGCGCCACGGCTGCGGGCGGCTCCATCGGGGCCTGCGCCAGATGCGGGATAAAGTACTCGGCCGTGACCCGCGTTTTCGCCGACGCCATGGCACCATCGACGTCGCCCTGGTTGCGCACGACCTTCCCGGGCGCCCGGACCGCCTTCTCCAGCTCGGCCCGGAAAACGTCGTGTCGTAATTCGCGTTCGGGCCGTCGTCCCAGGTGATCTTCAGCGCCTCGCGCGCCTTCAGGGCCGCCCAGGTGTTCTTCGCGACGACCGCCACGCCGCCGAGCGGCATGAACTCGGACGGGATCCCGGGCGCCTCGATCGTGAAGATCTTGACCACGCCCGGCACCTTCAGGGCCTCGGCATCGTCCACCGTCTGCACCTTGCCGCCGAAGACGGGCGGCCGCGCTACGACCGCGTACAGCATCCCGTCCATTTTGTGGTCGAGACCGTAGACGGCCTTGCCGGTCGTGATGTCGGCGTTGTCGACGAGGCCGACATTACCCTTGCCGATGTAGCGGAACGCTTCGGGCTTCTTAAGCACGACGCGCTCGCGCGCCGGCACCGGCAGCGCAGCCGCCGCGGTGGCGAGGTCGCCGTAGCCGGCTGACCGCCCGGACGCCGCATGCGTCACACGGTGGTTCTCGGCCCGGATCTCCGCCTCAGGCACGTTCCACTGCTTGGCGCCGGCCTGGATGAGCATCAGGCGCGCGGCCGCCCCGACATGGCGGAAATGCGGGAAGAAGTGGCGCAGCGAGCGCGACCCGTCGGTATCCTGATTGCCGTAGCGGGCCTCGTCGCCGGGCGCCTGCACGACCCGCACCCGCGCCCAATCCGCCTCGAGTTCGTCCGCGACGACGAGCGCGACCGAGGTTCGCACGCCCTGCCCCATCTCGGAGCGATGGTTGGTGACCGTGACGCTGCCGTCAGGCGCAATGGTGACGAAGACGGTCGGGTCATCGCGCCAGCCATTCGGCATGCCGTCGGCGCCGAATTTCTGCGGATCGGCCGCGAATGCGGGATTGCGGAGCGAGAGCGCCAGAACGAGCGCGCCCGCGCCGCCGAGGATGGCGCGCCGGCTCACACCTGCGGCGCTCTGGACGTCGGGAATGATGGCGTCCGGATCGGCAACCGGCGTGGCCGCCCGGGCCTGGCTCTGTGCAGCGTGGATCACAGCCGACCTCCCTGGCTCGAGGAACCCTGGCCGGCCGCCTGGTGGATCGCGGCACGGATGCGCGGATAGGTGCCGCAGCGGCAGAGATTGCCGCTCATGCCGTCGTCGATCTGGGCGTCGGTCGGCTTCGGCGTCTCCTTCAGCAGCGCGGCGGCCTGCATGATCTGCCCCGCCTGGCAGTAGCCGCATTGCGAGACGTTCAGGTCGCGCCAGGCGGCCTGGACAGGGTGGTTCCCGTCCGGCGAGAGCGCCTCGATCGTGACGACCTGCTGGTCCTCGGCCGCGGAAACGGGCGTGATGCAAGAGCGGATCGCCGTATCACCCAGATGCATCGTGCAGGCGCCGCAGAGTGCCGCCCCACAGCCGAACTTGGAGCCCGTGAGCCCGAGTTCTTCCCTCACGTACCAGAGGAGCGGCATGTCGGGGTCGCCATCGAAGCTGCGTTGCACCCCATTCACGGTCAGACGAACCATCGACAAGCCTCCCATCCGCCAGCCTACGCCAACGCGCGAACATGACGAGAATATGACCGGTGGAGAAGCTTGTATCGCCGCCAGGGTAACGACTATCCGGCCTCAGTGATTGATCAGCTGCTTAGGAAGAGCTTGTCCGACGCAGTCTCGGGATTGCAGGCGCCGCCGATCTGCGTGCGAAGCGAGACGTCGAGTGGCCGGCCGGCTGAGCTTCTTCAAGCTCCTCGCCGCCTCAGCACGGAGCGGTTCGCGAGCGAGCGGCCTGAACGCCGGCCGGGCATGCCCTTGCCGATCCAGCGCAGCTCCTAGAAGGTCGGCCAAAACCGGCGAAGCAGAGGCAGAATGCCTGACGACAGCTACCACAAGGATCGCCTTGGCAATCGCAGGCTGAATCCCGAAACGCTCATGCTCGGATACGGCTATGAGCCCGCCTTCTCCGAGGGCGCGGTCAAGCCACCGGTATTCCTGACCTCGACCTTCGTGTTCCGCTCTGCGGAGCACGGCAAAGAGTTCTTCGACTACGTCTCAGGACGAAGAGAGCCGCCGCGCGGGGTCGCACCGGGCCTTGTGTACTCACGTTTCAACCATCCCAACAGCGAGATCGTCGAGGACAGACTCGCCGTCTACGAGGAGGCGGAAGCAGCCGCCATCTTCTCGAGCGGCATGGCTGCCATCGCGACGACCTTGCTGGCCTTCGCTCGCCCGGGAGATGTCGTCCTGCACAGTCAGCCGCTCTACGGCGGCACGGAAACGCTCGTCACCAAAACCCTCAAGCCCTTCGGCATAGCGGGCGTGGGCTTCTCGGACGGTGTCCGCCCGGCCAGCGTTCGGCAGGCGGCCGAACTGGCGATGTCTCAGGGGCGGGTCTCCGCTCTCGTGGTGGAAACCCCGTCGAACCCACTCAACACCATGGTGGACTTGGCCCTGGTCCGCACCGTCGCGGACGAGATCGAGGCACGTCAGGGACATCGCCCCATCCTTGCGTGCGACAATACCCTGCTTGGACCCGTCCACCAGAAGCCGCTCGCGCACGGAGCAGACCTCTCCATCTACTCCCTTACGAAGTACGTCGGCGGCCATTCCGATCTTGTCGCGGGCGCCGTGGTCGGGAGCAGCGAGTACGTGCGCCCGGTCAAGATGCTGCGCGGCGCGATCGGCACGCAGCTCGACCCGCACTCGGCATGGATGATCGCGCGCTCGCTCGAGACGCTGACGCTCAGGATGAACGCGGGTTGCCGCAACGCAGAGGTCGCGGCCCGCTTCCTTCAGCTCGATCGGTGTGTCGCGAAGGTCTACTTTCCGCCATTCCTTCCCCACGGCAGCCCAGAGCGCACGGTCTTCGAAAGGCAGTGCACTGCGGGTGGGACCACCTTCTCGTTCGACATCAAAGGGGGCGAGGCGGAGGCGTTCAAGTTCCTCAACGCCCTGAAGATCTTTAAGCTCGCCGTGAGCCTCGGGGGAACGGAGTCTCTCGCGTCTCACCCGGCTTCAACCACTCATTCGGGAGTCCCGAAAGCGGTTCGCGACCAGATCGGTGTCAGCGATGCCACGATCCGCCTCTCGATCGGCATCGAGCATCCCGACGACATCGTCGCTGACATCGCCCAGGCGCTCGCAACGCTTGATTGAAAGCATACAGGCTCCGACGGACGTAGCGCGGCGCGAAGTCTCCTCTCGGCCGCAGCTTCGGTGCTAATGTCTAGCCTTGGCGCGACCCGGCTCGCTTCTTCGGGCGATCGACCGCGTCCAGCCGTTCAGCCAGTTGGGCAAGCTCCCAGTCTCGCGCGAGCTTCGCAGCACGCCCCCAAGTCGGGGTCTGATCGAGAATGGGCGGGAGCGGCGCAGTGCGGGCCATCGTCGCGATCCGCTTGAACAGGCGAAGATCATCCGCTTGAGCCGAGAAGCGGCCGGCCTCGAGGAGCGCTTCGAGGTTCCCGTGTTTGCGGAGGAGGCTGGCCGCGGTCTGTGCTCCGACTCCGCGAGCGCCCGGCAACTTGTCTGACGGGTCGCCCCGAAGGGCAATGAAGTCGGGCACTTGCTCCGGATCGACCCCGTAGCGCTCGCGCACCTCAGCCGGTCCGATGCGGGCGATCTCTCCCCCGCGCACCGGATGCAGGATCGTCGTTGATGCAGACGCGAGCTGGAACATGTCGCGGTCGCGGCTCGCGACCAGAACTCGCCCGCCCCTCTCCTCCTCCTGGGCCACGGCTGCCGCTACGAAATCGTCAGCCTCGAACCCCCCGGCCCGGGCACTGACGAACCCGCACACTTCGACAAAGCCCGGCAGAGCCTCCAATTGCTCGACGAGTTCGGGGTCGAACACGCGCCCGCTTTGATATGGCGGATAGGCCAGGTGGCGGTAGGTTGGCTGGTCGAGCGTGTCCCAACCCACCACGACCGCCCTTGGCTGTTCGGTGTCGTAGAACCTCAGAAGGGAGTTGGCGAAACCGACGATGGCGCCTGCCGGCCTGCCCCCGACGGCACGGATCGTCTTGGGCAGCGCGTGGTAAGCCCGATGGGCGAACAGGTCCCCGTCAATGACGAGAAGCGGACGGACTTGGTTCGGCAATCAGCTCACTCCTGTCGCCGGCGAAGTCATACACCGCGGATGGCCCGCGTGTTGAAGGACCGACGACCCCGCGAACACCGGGTGGCCGCCCCTCGTTAGCTCGGGACCGATCCTCCTTCAGCGGACGCTCAGCCAAGAGGAGTCCCGAGACTTCATCGGATGAGAAGGAGGGGACTTAAGGGCGTGGAATGCGGCATGCCGTGAGTGAGGCACATTGTTGCGGCCGCATCGTTGTCTACGCTGCCGTTGCGCCAAGGCCCAGATAGATGCGCTGAACCTCTGGGTTTTTCGCCAGATCGCCTGCCCGGCCCTCCAGCACCGTGCGACCTGTCTGGAGGACATAGCCGTAATCGGAGATCGCGAGCGCGAGCGCGATCGACTGCTCGGCGAGCAGCAGCGTCAGGCCTTCCTGATGCAGCCGCCGCAGCGTCTCGTAGAGCGTCTCGACGATGCTCGGCGCGAGGCCGAGGCTCGGCTCGTCCAGCATGAGGAGGCGGGGTCCGCTCATCAGGGCGCGCCCGATCGCGAGCATCTGCCGCTCGCCGCCGGAGAGCGTTCGGGCAAGTTGCTTGCGCCGTTCCGCGAGACGCGGGAACAGCTCGAAGACGCGCTCGAAGAGGCGCTTTTCCTCCGCCCGGTTCGGAAGGGGCGTCGCACCGAGCGCCAGGTTCTGCTCGACGCTCTGCGTATTGAAGAGGCGCCAGCCTTCGGGAGCAAGCGCCAGCCCGCTCCGCACCACCCGGTAGGCCGGAGCCCGGGTAATCGTCTGATCCCCGAAGGAGACCGTCCCCGCGCTCGGGGGAACCAGGCCGGCGATCGCGTTGAGGGTCGTCGTCTTGCCGGCACCATTCGAGCCGAGAAGGGCTACGACGGAGCCCTGCGGGACGCGCAGCGACACGTCGGCCACGCCGAGGAGATCGCCGTAGCGTACCTCGAGGCCATCGACGACGAGCTCGCTCAAGCCTGGGCTCCCGTCGGGAACTCGGCCGCCCATTGCGTCTGGCCGAGATAGGCCCGGACGACCTGCGGGTCGCGCACCACCGTGCGGGGCTCGCCGCTCGCGATCACGCGTCCCTGGTTGAACACCATGATGCGCTCGGCAAGCGACATGATCACCTCCATGATGTGCTCGACGACGATCAGCGTGATTCCCCGCCGGTGGATCACGCGTACGAGCTCGATCGCGCGGAGCACCTCGACGGGCGTCAGGCCGGCAAGGGCCTCGTCCAGCATCATGAGGCGCGGCTCCGTCGCGAGGACGCGCGCGATCTCCAGCCGCTTGCGCCCTGCTGTACCCAGGATGCGGGCGGGCTGGTCGCGCTGCTCGGCGAGGCCGGTGACCTCCAGGACGGAGAGAGCCGCGTCTTCCGCCGCCCCGCGGGACGGGTGCCGCAGGAAGGCGCCGACCATCACATTCTCGAGGACGCTCATGTCCTCGAAGGTCACAGGGACCTGGAAGGTGCGGCCGATCCCCAGTCGCGCATGGGCTTCGGGCGAGGCGCTAGTCACGTCCACGTTGTCGAACATGATGCGGCCGGAGGTCGGCGCGAAGTCGCCGCTCAGGCAGTTGAACATGGTCGATTTACCAGCCCCGTTCGGGCCGATGAGACCCAGGATCTCGCCTTCCCGCACGGCGAGCGAGGCATCGGACACCGCCCGGAAGCTGCCGAACGCCTTGGTGACCTCGTGCGCCTCAAGCAGCATGGCGCGTGTCCGTCGTGCGCGAGCCGCCGCGCCCGGGGCGTCGCCAGCGCAACCGCTTGATCAGGTCCATGACCCCGCCCGGCTCGAACCGGGCGATGACCAGGATGATCCCGCCATAGAGGATGTAGGTGAGGCCCGCGCCGCCGCCACCGAACCAGGGGTTC
>CAXUKK010000123.1:0-7896 GCA_964251455.1 uncultured Enterovirga sp. | reverse complement strand
CAGGACAGCGAGGCGGAGAACATCCGGGTCAACTCGGCCATGGTGCGCAATCTGCTCGACGGCCTGCGGGCGGGAGCACCAGCGCGCCATGTCGCTCTCGTGACCGGACTCAAGCATTACCTCGGGCCCTTCGAGGCCTACGGAAAGGGCTCACTGCCGCAGACGCCGTTCCGGGAGGAACAGGGACGGCTCGACATCGAGAACTTCTACTACGCGCAGGAGGACGAGGTTTTCGCGGCTGCGGCCCGGGACGGCTTCACCTGGAGCGTCCATCGCCCGCATACCGTCATCGGCAAGGCAGTCGGCAACGCCATGAACATGGGCACGACGCTTGCCGTCTACGCCACCCTCTGCCGAGAGACGGGCCGACCCTTTACGTTCCCCGGATCGGCTGCGCAGTGGAACGGGTTGACCGACATGACGGACGCCCGGATCCTCGCTCGGCAACTGCTCTGGGCGGCGACCACGCCGGAAGCGGCCAACGAAGCGTTCAACGTGGTCAATGGCGACGTTTTCCGCTGGAGCTGGATGTGGGGCCGCATCGCCGAGTGGTTCGGCCTCGCGCCGGCGCCGTTCGACGGCACCGTCCGCCCCTTGGAGCAGCAGATGGCGGATGACGGACCGGCCTGGCGCCGCATCGCCGAGCGCGAGAGCCTTGTCGAGCCTGCGCTCGAGCGGCTCGCCTCGGCCTGGCACACGGACGCGGACCTCGGGCGTCCGATCGAGGTCGTGACCGACATCTCGAAGAGCCGCCGCCTCGGCTTCGCGGCCTACCAGCCGACCGACGACGCCTTCTTCGACCTGTTCACCCGTCTCCGGGCCGACCGGCTCATCCCCTGAGCGGATCGTCGCTCGGCCCCGGCAAGTGACGCCCGGGACCGTCAGCCGCGCGTGCGATGCGCGCGGTAAGACTTGTCGCGCGCCGACGGGCCGAGTCCGGCGAGGCCCCGTGTCATGTCACTGTCAAACAGCCGCTATACGCCCATTCAACTCAGCGAAGGCCACTGATTCTGCTTCGTCTGTTCGCAGCCTGACAATGAAACCCGGACATCGGGCAGGATATCGAACGAATGCGCGTTCTTATCGCGACCGATGCTTGGCCGCCTCAGGTAAACGGGGTCGTCCGCACGCTGACCTCGCTTGAGCGGGCGGGGCGCACGGTCGGCCTCGATATCGAGTTCCTGTCGCCCGACGGCTTCTCAAGCTTCGACGTGCCAAGCTATCCGGGGCTTCGGCTGGCGATTCCGGGAGCGCGGGAAATTGCCCGCCGGATCGAGGCCGCCCGCCCGGATGCAATCCATATCGCGACCGAGGGTCCGATCGGGCACAGCGTCAGGGCCTATTGCGTCCGGCACAATCTTCCCTTCACGACAAGCTTCACGACCAAGTTCCCGGAATACATCGCGGCCCGCTTCTTCGTGCCGGCATCCTGGAGCTACTGGTTCCTGCGCCGCTTCCACGCCGCCGGGCGCGTGACGATGGCGTCCACGAATTCCCTCGTCCGCGAGCTGCGCGGCCGAGGTTTCCGCAGGCTGGGTCTGTGGACGCGGGGCGTGGACACGTCGCTCTTCGAGCCCGGCCACCGGGTCGAACTCGACCTGCCGCGGCCGATCTTCATGAATGCGGGCCGGATCGCGGTCGAGAAGAACCTCGAGGCTTTTCTGTCGCTCGACCTGCCAGGCTCCAAGGTGGTCATCGGGGCCGGGCCGCAATTGCCGGAGTTGCAGGCCAAGTACCCGGAGGCGCATTTCCTCGGCGAAAAGCACGGCTCCGATCTGGCCGCACATCTCGCGGCCGCGGACGTGTTCGTGTTTCCGAGCCGGACGGACACCTACGGGGTGGTGCAGCTTGAAGCACTTGCCTGCGGCGTACCTGTCGCGGCGTTTCCCGTCACCGGCCCGAACGACGTGATCGCCGGGCACGGGATCGGAGTGCTCGACGAGGATCTGCGCACAGCGTGTCTGCGGGCGCTGACGATCCCACGGCAGGCGTGCCGCGAATTCGCCCTCGGCAGGTCCTGGGAGGCAAGCGCGCGCCAGTTCGCCCGCAACGCCGGCCATGCGCTCATCCATCGCCGGGACCGCACCGTCGTGTCGATGGCCGCCTGATCCCACGCCTCCACAAAGGTTTTCCCGATGCCAAACGGCAGCGCTGCCGCGCCGACAAGCGACCTCTGCACGGATGGTGTCGCGAAAGCCTATGACCGCTGGGCTCCGGTCTATGACCTCGTCTTCGGCAAGGTCTTCTCCAAAGGCCGTTCTGCCGCGATCGAGGCAGCCGAGCGCAAGGGCGGCCGCGTCCTGGAGGTCGGTGTCGGGACCGGCATTTCCCTGCCGCAATACGCGCCGCGGACCCGCCTCGTGGGCGTGGATATCTCCGAGACGATGCTGGCCAAGGCTCGCAGGCGCGTCAGCGAGCTTTCGCTCGGGAATGTCGAGGCGCTCGAGGTCATGGACGCCGAGCACCTGGCCTTCCCGGACGACAGCTTCGATGTCGTCGTCGCGCAGTACGTCGTAACCGCCGTGCCGAACCCGGAAGCGGCGCTGACCGAATTCCTCCGCGTGTTGAAACCCGGCGGCGAGATCGTGCTGACCACGCGGCTCGGTGCGGAACGGGGCTTGCGCGGCATCGTCGAGGCGACGCTTTCGCCGGTCGTCAACCGACTTGGCTGGCGCACCGAGTTCGCCTGGTCGCGATATCAGGATTGGATCGACAGCGTGGGCGGCGTCGCCGTTCTGGAGCGTCGCCCACTCCCGCCGCTCGGGCACTTCTCCCTGGTCCGACTGCAGAAGTCCGAATTGGCCTGATCAACGTCGGCGCGGCTTCGTCTCCATTGCCAAACGTGAATTTCAATCGAGGAGGGTTCGGATGAGCGGGTTCCTGGAAGCCTTGCGGGTACAGCGCTGGGACGATCATCGCTATTATCATCACAGCCGGATCAACCAGACCCTGCACCTTCTGAGTGCGATCAGCTTCATCGTCGCATACGGGGTCGCGTTCAAGGATCCGGGCCTCGCTGCCCTTATCGCCTGGCTGGTCTCCATGACCTCACGTCAGGCCGGCCACTTCTTCTTCGAGCCGCGCGGATACGACAGCGTCAATCACGCGACGCACGACCACAAGGAAGAGATCAAGGTCGGCTACAACCTGTTCCGCAAGACGATCCTGATGACGATCTGGGCCGTGTCCCCGCTCGTGCTGCTGCTCGATCCGACGCTCTTCGGACTCGTCGCGCAGCATCAGACGACAGGCGAGCTTGTGCGCCATGTCGGCCTGATCTGGTTCATGGTGGGCATCGGCGGGCTCCTGTTCAGGACGATCCACCTGTTCTTCATCCACGATATCCAGACAGGACTTGTCTGGGCGACGAAGATCGTCACCGACCCGTTCCACGACATCAAGCTCTACTACAAGGCGCCGTTCTACCTGCTTCAGGGCGAATTGATCGACCAGGGCCTGCATGACGAGGTCGCGGCCGAAGCCGGTCGCCGGACGATGGGGTAGCGCCCGCTCTCGGGGGCGGCGGCTTTACTCGGCCGCCGCGGGGAGGCCCCGCGGAGCGGGAGCATCCGGCTCGCCGGGAGCGGGCGAGCGCCGCCAGGCCCTGACCATCTCGCGCAGGATCCGACGCCTGATGGCCTTGTTCGACGTCTCGGCCGGATGCCACCAGCCGTCCCGGTCCATGTCCCCCGCCGCGGCGACAAACCTGTCGCTGACCGCCGCGAAGTCCTCGTCGGAGTAGTTGAGGCTGAAGATCAGCCTGCCGCTTCCGACCCAGGACAAGGCCAGCCCCTGCTCCCGGAGATAGAACTGGAACATCCAGTTATAGCGCGATGGCTGCCCGTAGAGCACCGTCCAGATGGAGGACAGGTTCGCGACACGCACGGGAAGTCCAGCATCCGCAAGCCGGCCGTTGAGCGCTGCCGCCCGCGCGTTCCAGCGCTCGTCGATGCCGTCGTAGAGCGCGGCGCGGATGGTCGGCTGTTCGATGTGGCGCAGGAAGGCGTTCATCGCGCCCATGACGTAGGGATGCGCGTTGAACGTGCCGCGCGCGAAGCAGATGTCGGCCGGACGATCGGCACGAAAGCGTTGCATCAGGTCCTTGCGGCCGCAGATCACGCCGACTGGAAGCCCGCCGCCGAGCGTCTTGCCATAGGTGACGAGATCGGCGCGGATTCCGAAATAGTCCTGGGCTCCGCCCGGGGCGAGGCGGAATCCGACGAAGACCTCGTCCAGGATGAGCACGATCCCGCGGCGCGTGCACACATCGCGCAGCCGGAGCAGCCAGGCGGAATAGGCGGCGCGGTCGAACCCGGCACGGCGGCCGGAATCGACGAGCGACGTATCCGCAGGCGCGCCCGCATTGGGATGGAGCGCCTGGAGAGGGTTCACCAGCACGCAGGCGATGTCGCGCCGCCGGTCCAGGACGCGCAGCGTGCGATCGGACAGGTCCGCCAGCGTCAGCGTGTCCCTCGCCGGCTGCGGGTTGCCGATCCCCGGCTGCACGTCGCCCCACCAGCCGTGATACGCCCCGCAGAGCCGGACGAGACGGCGCCGCCCCGTATGGTAGCGGGCGAGGCGGACCGCCTGCATGACGGCCTCGGTCCCCGACATGTGGAACGAGACATCGTCGAGCCCGGACATCTGTCGCAGGCGCCGGACGTTGTCCGCGACGACAGGGTGCAGCGCCCCGAGGACCGGACCGAGGTCGCGCACCAGCGCCTCGCCTTCGGCGATCAGGCCCTTGTAGACGTCCGTCCCGAGCAGGTTCACCCCGTAGGAGCCGGTCAGGTCGTAGAACGTGTTTCCGTCGAGATCCGTGACGGTCACGCCCTGCGAATGCGCGACGAAGGACCCGGCGCCGAGGTTCTCGCGCACCAGCCGGCTGTACGGGAACGGCACGCGGTATCGGCTCGTGAACTGGAGGTCGGACAGCGAGTCCTTCACCTCGTCGGTCAGGCTGCGGGTGTTCGGAAAGCGGGACCGGTACAACTCGGAGAGCCTGTCGAACCCGGCGCGCCGGCGCTCCGCGATGTCCGGGGGCGCTCCGTCGCTGCGGAAGAACTCCGCACGCTCGAATTCGTAGAAGGGCAGGAGCGATGCCACGCGCCGCCCCATCCGGACATGGCCGGCCAGGGACGGGTGCGTCGCGGCCGACAGTTCCAGCCGCTGCTTGAGCTTCGAGGCGACGGCGGCCGCAACGGCCGCGTCGCAACTCGCCAAGGCGAGATTCTCGAGAGTCGCGTCCGTGAGAACGCGCTATGGGATGGGCCGTAACGGGATGATGACGCTTCGCGCGACGCTGGCGCAGATTGCGCGGCACGAGGACCTCAACTTCCTCCTGACGAACCGCATCCCGCGCCGTCTGGCGACCCGGTTCGTCGGCTGGCTGAGTCGGGTGGAGCAGCCGCTCGTCCGCAACGCCGCGATGTTCCTGTGGCGGCTCTTCTCGGACCTCGATCTCACGGAGGCCCGCACGAAGCAGTTCCGCAGCCTGCACGAATGCTTCGTCCGGGAGTTGAAGGACGGCGCGCGCCCGGTCGACCCCGATCCGGCGGTCATCGTCAGCCCGTGCGACGCGATCGTGGGCGCATGCGGGTCCGTCGCCGGGACGGAGGTGTTCCAGGTCAAGGGATTCCCGTATCGGCTCGAGGACCTGCTCACCGACGCCCAGGCCGCGGCATCCTACCGGGATGGGACCTTCGTCACGCTTCGGCTGACCGCAAGCATGTACCACCGCTTCCACGCCCCGCAGGCCGGACGCGTCGAGCAGGTGACCTACATCTCGGGCGACACCTGGAACGTGAACCCGATCGCGTTGAAACGGATCGAGCGGCTCTTCTGCCGCAACGAACGCGCCGCCATCCGGCTCCGGCTCGACGCCACCGGCGACGTGCTCACGCTTGTGCCGGTCGCGGCGATCCTGGTTGCCAGCATCAGGCTGCGCTTCCTGGACATGGCGCTTGACCTGCGCGAGGGCGGGCAACGCGTCATTTCCTGCTCGGCACAGGTCGGCAAGGGCGAGGAGATGGGCTGGTTCCAGCACGGCTCGACCATCATCGTGCTGGCGCCTGCAAGTTATCGCCTGTGCGAGGAGATTGCGGAAGGGTCACACATCAGGATGGGGCAGCGGCTCCTGCAGATGCCCAGTGCTGCTAGCCTGTCGGGCGACTAACCAGGGGCGGGGAAGGTTCGGACCAACAGCGGTTGCCGGCGCAGCTCCTGACCTTGACGGAGGGCTGCCGGCTGACCCGCAGTCCGACGCCAGGCTCATCATCAAGGGCGCGACCGAGTTCCAGCGAGCGACCGCTTTTGTCCCTGCCATGTCGGCCGCATTTGGACCGACGCCGTGACCGACGAGGTCTGGCCCTACGCCGCCTCGCTCTGACCAGCCGCCTCGGGCGATTCCGCCTAGCTGTTCTGCAGGCTCTCCGCGAAGTCTTCAGGCACCTCCCCGAACTGACCGCTGATCACGATTGACTGGACCTCGCCGGTCTCTTCATCCGCCGCAACCTTGATCGCGGCGGCTCCCGGCATCCGGGCGGCAAGCGCCTCGGCCCGTTTCAGCGCCCCGCCTTCGGTAGGCGCGACGTCCTTCTGACCCGGCACGAGCCGGCCGCGCTTCATCACGAACGCCTGGACCACAAACGTCATCTTGACCGCCATCGGGGCCTCCTGGCCCTCGTCATAGCGGGTTTCTCGACGGCGCGCCCGTGCAGGCGGCGTCTTGACTGAAGCATCGTCCCACCAGGCATCCCGAACGGCGTGACCCAGGTTCCGAGTGCCCCGGACCGAGGCTCAGCCCTAAAACTTTTATGGCGCCTTGATAAAGAAGCCTCTCCGCCTCTCTCGAATACTTATGCGCGAGGGAAGACATTCCGGCCAGTTTCAAAGGTGGCAGTGATGTTGGATGCACTCTTTATCGTAGCCGGCGTCGGCTTTCTCATCCTGTGCTGGGGCTACGCCTCCATCTGCGAACAGCTCTGAGGATCAGTCCCATGCTGCTCGACTACGTGCTCGGCGCCATCGTGGCCGCGGGCCTTCTCGTCTACCTGACCTACGCCCTCGTCCGCCCCGAGCGGTTCTGAAGGAACACTCCCATGACATTTGTCGGCTGGATACAGATCGCGCTGTTCTGCGCGGTCGTCCTCGCATTGGTGAAGCCGCTCGGCTCCTACATGACCCGCGTCTTCGCGGGTGAGCGGACGTTGCTCACGCCCGTCCTGCGACCCGTCGAGCGCGGGCTCTACCGGCTCGCCGGGATCGACGAGACCCACGAGCAGCATTGGCTGCCCTACACGGTGGCGATGCTCGCCTTCCACGTGCTCGGCTTCATCGGGCTGTACGTGGTCCTGCGGCTGCAGGGCGTGCTGCCGTTCAACCCGGGCGAGATGTCGGCGGTCGCGCCGGACCTCTCCTTCAACACGGCCGTAAGCTTCATCACGAACACGAACTGGCAGAGCTACGGGGGGGAGACGACGATGTCGAACCTCACCCAGATGCTCGGGTTGACCACCCAAAACTTCGTGTCGGCCGCGACCGGCATCGCGCTCGCCGTGGCGTTGATCCGCGGTTTTGCGCGGTCCTCGTTCCGGACGGTCGGGTCGTTCTGGGTCGATCTGACCCGCGCGACGCTCTACGTCCTCCTGCCCTTCTGCATCGTGCTGACGCTGTTCTACGTCTTCCAGGGCGTCCCGCAGACGCTTGCGGCCTATATCGATGCGAGCACGCTGGAGGGCGGCAAGCAGACCATCGCCGTGGGTCCGGTCGCGTCCCAGCTCGCCATCAAGATGCTCGGCACCAATGGTGGCGGCTTCTTCAATGCGAACTCGGCGCACCCATTCGAGAACCCGACGGCCCTGTCGAACTTCATCCAGCTCGTCTCGATCTTCGCGA
>CAXUKK010000122.1:0-7902 GCA_964251455.1 uncultured Enterovirga sp. | reverse complement strand
GGTCAGGGCCCGGTAGTTCGGCACGAGATAGGGACCTGAGGCGTGGACCGGCACGCGGTTCGCGACCGTCGGACCCCAGGAGGAGTAGGCGCCGGTGTTGAAGTCGCCCGCGAAATCCAGCGCGACGATGCGGCCGTCCCGCGTCGCGCCGGCCCGGGCCGTGATCCGGCCGGGGTGGCGCTTCGTCGTCGTCATCATCGATTCCGGACGCGAATAGGTCATCCGGACCGGCTGCCCGAGGATCCAGGCCGCAACCGCCAGGAAAGGTTGCACGGAAAGGTCGAGCTTGGTGCCGAAGCCGCCGCCGACCGCGCTCGGGACGATGCGGACTTGATCCGGCGCGAGGCCGAGGATCAGCGCCACGTCGTCCCGGTCCATGTAGGGCGATTGCGTGCAGGCCGTGACCTCGATCCGGTCGCCGACCCGCCGGGCCCACCCGGCCTCCGGCTCGATCGGCGCATGCTCGACGAAGCCGGACTCGAATTCGCCCGCGACCACCACGTCCGCCGCCGCGAGACCCGCCTCGACATCGCCGCGCACGACGCGGCCACGCACGAGCACGTTGCCGTCCCGGTCGGCGTGGACGAGCTCTGCTTCGGGCGCGAGCGCGGTGTCGAGGGTCGTGTGGGCGGGAAGTTCCGCCCAGGCGACGGGAAACCCGGCAAGGTCGAGCGCGTCGACCACCTTGGCGTCACCGACGATCGCTGCGACGGCTTCCCCGCGGAAGCGCGTCTCGCGCTCGGCGAAGACGGGCTGGTCGGCAAATGAAGGGATCACGCCGTATCGGTTGCGGCCGGGCACGTCGCGGGCCGTCAGGATCGCCGCGATGCCGTGTGCGGCCGTGTAGGAATCGAGATCACCGAACGTGAAGGCAGCGCGGTGATGCGGGCTGCGAACGACCCGCAGCAGCAGCGCCTCGGCCGGGAATGCATCCGCCCCGAACGGGTCGCGGCCCTCGAGCTTGCGTTGGCCGTCGAGCCGCTCGAGGCGGGCGCCGACGGCGTGGCCGGGGGGAGCGATGTCTCCCTCCCCGGAGGGGAGGGCGAGTCGAAGCGCAGCTTCGAACCGGGGTGGGGTCACGTGCCCGGGGGTGACCCCACCCCGGACGGCGCTTCGCGCCTGCTCGGCCCTCCCCTCCGGGGAGGGAGAGGCGCCCGCGTCGAGCACGGCCTCGATGATCTTGCGATACCCTGTGCAGCGGCAGAGCACGCCCGCGATCGCGTCGGCGACGTCCGGCTCGGTCGGCGCGGGCTTGCGGTCGAGGAGCGCGGTTGCGGCGACGATCATGCCGGGCGTGCACATCCCGCATTGCGCCGCGCCGTGGCGCAGGAAGGCGCGTTGCAGGCGCTGCGCCGTCGCGCTTCCCTCCGTCAGGCCCTCGATGGTGGTGACACTGCGTCCATCCGCCTGCCCGCAGGCGACCAGGCAGCCGCAGACCGGCTCGCCATCGAGCAGCACGGTGCAGGCGCCGCAATCGCCCGCATCGCAGCCGACCTTCGTGCCGACGAGCCCCAGTTCCTCGCGGAGCACGCGCGTGAGGCGCGCGAGCGGCGGCGAGGCGCTCGCGACCGGCCGGCCGTTCAGCGTGAAGCCGATGGGCTTGCCCTCATGCCGCATGGGCGCGCGCCTCAAAGCAGCCGTCGAGCGCGCGGCCGATCAACTCGCGCGCCGCGTCCAGCCGGTAGGCGGCGCTGCCGCGAACGTCGTCGATGGGCGACAAGGGCGCGAGATGTTCGGCGCGCAGCGCCGGCGCGAGGCCCGTCCGGGCAGGCAGGCCGACGAGCGCCGCTTCGAGCCCGCGCAGCCGCTGGGCCACCGCGGAACAGGACCCGACGGCAATCGCCGCCTGTACGATGCGGCCGGCGCCGTCGACGACGACACGGGCCGCCACCATGGCGATGGAGATCACCAGGTAGCGCCGGCTCCCGAGCTTCACGAAGGCGGAGGTGCCGGCGGCGGCTGTGCGCGGGACGATCACGGCCGAGAGGATCTCGTCCGGCCGGCGCGCCGTGCGGCGGTTGCCGAGCAGGAATTCGGAGAGCGGGAGGCGACGCAGGCCGGCGCTGCTCGCAAGCTCCACGGCGGCGTCGAGGACGAGGAGCGGCGGCGCGCCGTCGGCGGCCGGCGAGGCGTTGCAGAGATTGCCGGCGATCGTCGCCACGTTCTGGATCTGGATCGAGCCGACCGTGCGGGCGGCGCCGCGCAGGGCATCGAAGGCGGGCGCCAAGTCGGCCCGCGCCAAGTCCGACCACGTGGTGCGCGCGCCGATGCGGATCGCGGCATCGTCGTGCAGGATGCCGCGCAGTTCGCCGATCGCGGAAAGGTCCAGGATCGCGTCCGGCGACGGCCGGTCCACCAGCCCGGGGAACACGTCGGTGCCGCCGGACAGGATCTGCGCTGGCCGATGGGCCAGCACCTCGCAAGCTTCGCTGAGCGTACTCGGCCGGAGATACATGGACCGGGCGGCCTCGATTTTCATTTGTACACTAACAATCTTTCGCCGGGCCGGATCGGTGTCAAGCGAGGGGCCGCACGACTTTCGGGCGGGTTGCTGCCTCGGTGGGCATCCGGCCGGGACGTCCCAAAGCTGAACTGTCCGCGGGCCGCGCGTTCACCTCCGAGTCAGCGTGTTCGTGTCATTATCCTGACCTGGATCGGCGAGCTGTCGGGCGCTCGCGAAGAGGAGGGTTCGGCATGGCTTCACTGAAGATCGCCGCTGCGGCCGCAGGCCTTGCAGCCCTGACGATGGCGGCGTCCGCGCCGGCAGAGGCGCAGTATCGGCGCGGCTGGTCGCCCGGCGCTGCCGCGGCTGTCGGCATCCTCGGCGGCATGGCTGCCGGCGCAGCCATCGCTTCCACCGCACGTCCAGCCTACGGCCCGCCGCCGGTCGCCTATTACGGTCCGCCGCCGGAGGCCTATGGCGAGTGCTACGTCGTGCATAAGCGCGTCTGGGTTCCCGGCTGGGGCTGGGACGTTCGCCCGCGCGAGATCTGCGACTGACGAGCCCATGAGGCGGCCGGCTCGCTCCGGCCGTCTTGAACCGGGCGAAAGCGCCGGAGCGGCGGCACGGGATGTTTACGGCTGAGGTGGCAGGTCTTGCCGCTCTTGGACCGAGCGGCGACCAGTGCGCCGCGAGAGGATCTCGATGCCGTTTCCGATCCGGATCGTTCTGTACCTCGCGGCGCTGATCGCGTTCACGGCCGGAAGCGTACCGTCAGGCGCTGAGACCGGACCCGTCCGCGTCTCCTCCGGCGTGCAATACGAGCTGATCGGCCGATGGGACGCCGACAGGCTGAACCGGATCCTGTCAGTCGATACGCCGGCCTTCGCCGGGATCCCCGTCGCGTACACGCCGGCCCGTAACGCGGTGCGGCTCTATCGGGTCACCTACCCGTCGGTGATCCCGGAGCAGGGCAACAAGCCGACGCTGGCCAGCGGCCTCGTGGCCGTGCCGGACACCGCCGGGACGGCGTTCCCGATGGTCTCGTACCAGCACGGCACCGTGTATGGCCGGCGCGAGGTGCCGTCCTTCCCCGACCAGTCGCCCGAAACGCAGCTGATGATCGCCCAGTTCGCCGGGCAGGGCTACGTCGTGATCGGCGCCGATTACTTCGGACTTGGCTTGTCGGGGGAGCCTGAAGGCTACATGGTCAAGGCGAGCCACCAGCAGGCGACCTACGACATGGTGCTCGCGAGCCGGGCCGTGCTCGACGACCTGAAGCTCGCGGCGGGCAAGCTCTTCCTGTCCGGGTGGTCGCAAGGCGGCTTCGTCACCCTCGCCATGCTGCAGAAGCTCGAAGCGGTCGGCGTGCCGGTTCAGGCGGCGGCGACGGCCAGCGCCCCGGCCGACGTCTTCGCGACGCTGAGCGGGTTTCTCGACTTCCCGCGCACGATCGATGCGTCCTGGACAGGGACGCTCTTCATCCTGTCGGCATTCTCGTTCGAGCATTACTACGGCATTCCCGGCCTTGCCCGATCGCTGCTGAGCGACGCGTATTACGAGATCTCTCGCAAGGCCTACGCGCGGGAGCCCTTCGACCCGGCCGGGATCCCGACCGACCTGAAGAAGCTGATCCGCCTCGAATACTTCAAGCCGGAGGCCTTCGCGGCATCCGCCTATGGCCGCATCGTGGCCGAGACGCAGGCCTATCGCTGGGTGATCCGCACGCCCGTGCGCACGTTCTACGGCGAGACGGACGAGGCAATCCGCACCGAACTCGGGCGATTGCCGATGACCTACCAGCGCGCGATCGGGAACGACCGCGTCGAAGCCGTGTCGACGGGCCCGACCACGCATCGGGGTACCTTCGCGACGGCCGTGCCGCAGTGGAAGAGCTGGTTCGACGCGCAGTGAACGCGCCTCGAGCGATGCCATAGGTCCATTTGTGCCCGCCTTGTCTGGGCGCTCGGCCCGAGCAGGCCCCCGCTTCCGACGTCTTGCCTGCTTCGACAAACACCAAGACCAAAAGATGAGCCGCTTAAATGAAGCTTGGCTTGCCAGCGGCTTGCATTGGTCCTTAGCTACTCGCTCAACCACCCCGCAAAGGGGTGGAGAACGGGAGGAACGGATGAGCGAGCAGAAGGGCAGCCGTCGCAAATTTCTGAAAGGCGCAGCGGTTGCAGCGGCCGCGGGCGTTGCAGCGCCGACGGTGGCCAAGGCCCAGGGCCCTGTCAGCATGCGCTTCCAGAGCACCTGGCCCTCCAAAGACATCTTCCACGAATTCGCGCTCGACTTCGCCAAGAAGGTCAACGACATGACCGGCGGCGATCTCAAGATCGAGGTTCTGCCCGCGGGTGCCGTGGTGCCCGCCTTCGGTCTGCTCGACGCGGTGTCTAAGGGCACTCTGGACGGCGGACATGGCGTGATGGTCTACCACTACGGCAAGCAGACCGCGCTCGCACTCTGGGGCTCCGGCCCGGGCTTCGCGATGGACGCGAACATGCTCATGGCCTGGCACAAATACGGGGGCGGCAAAGAGCTGTTGGAGAAGCTCTACGCCTCCATCGGCGCCAACGTGGTGTCGTTCCCGTATGGCCCCATGCCGACGCAGCCCCTCGGCTGGTTCAAGAAGCCCGTCACGAAGGCGGACGACATGAAGGGCCTGAAATTCCGGACGGTCGGCATCTCGATCGACGTGTTCAGCGGAATGGGCGTGGCGGTGAATGCCCTGCCGGGTGGCGAGATCGTATCGGCGATGGATCGCGGGCTGCTCGACGCCGCCGAGTTCAACAACGCCTCCTCGGACAGGGTGCTCGGTTTCGCCGACGTGTCGAAGGTCTGCATGCTGCAGAGCTATCACCAGAACGCCGAATCCTTCGAGATCATGTTCAACAAGGCCAAGTACGAAGCCCTGCCGGAGCGGATGCGCGCGCTCATTGCCAATGCCGTCGATTCGGCTTCGGCGGACATGTCCTGGAAGGCCATCGACCGCTACTCGAAGGACTACGTGGAGCTGCAGCAAAAGGACGGCGTCAAGTTCTACAAGACGCCCGACGCCGTCCTCAAGCAGCAACTCGAGGTTTATGACGAGGTCGTGAAGAAGAAGTCGGCCGAGAACGCGCTCTTCAAGGAGATCCTCCAGTCGCAGATCGCGTTCGCTCAGCGTACGACGCGCTGGGAGCAGGACACCATCGTGAACCGGCGCATGGCGTTCGACCATTACTTCGGCCAGAACGCGGCCGCGAAGAAAATCTAGATCGCCGTATCGGAGCGAAGAGGCGCTGACCGGCTGGTCGGCGCCTCTTTTTTCGTCATTTGGGCCGTTTCGGCCGTCGGTTTCCCCTATGAATGTTCAGCGCGTCCTGCACGCCATCGACGGTGTCAGCACCTGGGTCGGAAAGGCTTCGGCCTGGTTGATCATCGGGCTGATGGGGCTCGTCTGCGCCGAGGTCTTCAAGCGCTACCTCCTGAACATGCCGACGGCGTGGATCTTCGACGCGTCGAACATCTTCTACGGCTCGCTCTTCATGCTCGCCGGCGCCTATACCCTGGCGCAGAATGCCCATGTGCGTGGCGACTTCCTCTACAGCTCCATGCGGCCGCGCACGCAGGCGACGCTGGACCTGATCCTCTACGTCGTCTTTTTCGTGCCCGGCATTCTGGCCCTGGTCTATGCCGGCTACGACTACGCGGCGCTGTCCTGGCGCATTGGCGAGCACTCGACCACCACGGCCGACGGCCCGCCGATCTACCACTTCAAGAGCGTCATTCCGATCGCGGGCGCGCTGGTGCTGCTGCAGGGCTTCGCCGAGATCCTGCGCTGCATCGTGTGCCTGAAGACCGGCATGTGGCCCAGCCGCCTCAAGGACGTCGCCGAGATGGATGTCGTCGGGGAACAACTTGCCGGCAGCGACATCGTCGATGAGGAGGAGCGCAAGCGAGCTATCGAAAGCGCACAACGGATCGACGAGACAGCCCGACAGCGCGGCATGGGATCGGAGTTGCAGTCATGAGCGATCCGGCGCTCGGGCTCCTGATGCTCGCCCTCATCGTCGTCGTGATCATGATGGGCTTCCCGACAGCCTTCACGCTGATGGGGCTCGGGATGTTCTTCGGCTACATCGCCTTCTTCAACCCGGCCGAGCATTGGTACGACAACAAGGTCTTCGACCTCATGGTCCAGCGCACCTACGGCGCGATGACCAACGACGTCCTGATCTCCATCCCGCTCTTCGTGCTGATGGGCTACGTGATGGAGCGCGGCGCCCTCGTCGACAAGATGTTCTATTCCATCCAGCTGGCGTTCCGGCGGGTTCCGGCGTCGCTTGCGGTCGCCACGCTCATCGTCTGCACGTTCTGGGGCATCGCCAGCGGGCTCGTCGGCGCCGTCGTGGTGCTGATGGGCGTCATCGCGTTCAACCCGATGCTCCGTGCGGGTTACGACGTGAAGCTCGCGGCCGGCGTGATTACGGCCGGCGGCACGCTCGGCATCCTCATCCCGCCCTCCGTCATGATCATCGTGTATGCGGCGGTTGCCGGGCAGTCGGTCGTGAAGCTCTATGCCGCGGCCATGTTCCCCGGCTTCTTCCTGGCGCTGCTGTACCTGATCTACGTCGTCGGCTGGGCCTTGCTCAGCCCGAAGATCGCGCCGCCGCTGCCGCCGGAGCAGCAGCAGGTCCCGGTCCCGGCCTGGATGCGGAGCTTCCAGGCGGCCTATTCGGGCAACATGTTCATTGGGCTGGCAAGATCGCTTTTCGCGCCCGCCCGCGCCCGTTCGATCGAGACCGACAAGGGTCCACTCACCTATTGGCGCCTCGTCAAGACCTTCGGGATGGCGCTCGTGCCCCTGGCTCTCACGGCGGGCACGCTGTGGCTGATCTGGTGGTACGTCGTCATCCACCCGCAAGCCGGCGCCGCCGACGAACTTCCGCCGGAGCTCGAGCAACTCGGCTCCGCCGTGTCGACCGAGCCATCGGTCCCGGCGTCCGTCGGACCTGCGACATCCTTCTACGTCACCTTCGCGATCATCGCGGCTCTATGCGCCATCGTGCTGGTTCGGTTCTACCGGAAGATGGGCCCCGAACGGCTGCAGGTGGTGCGCCTCGTCTCCTCGTCGATCATGCCGCTCGGCATCCTGACCGTGCTCGTGCTTGCCGTGATCCTGTTCGGCATCACGACCGCGACCGAATCCGCGGCGGTCGGAGCGGCGGGAGCGTTTCTCCTGGCCTTCTACGCCCGGACGCTGAACTGGAAGCGCACGAAGGAGGCCGTCTTCCTCACGGCAAAGACCACCGCGATGGTGTGCTGGCTGTTCGTCGGTTCTGCGTTGTTTTCGGCGGTATTCGCGATCCTCGGCGGCCAGGGCCTTGTCGAGAAGTGGGTCCTCTCGCTCGACCTGTCTCCGGTCCAGTTCATGATCCTGTCCCAGGCGATCATCTTCGTCCTCGGCTGGCCGCTCGAAT
>CAXUKK010000121.1:0-7916 GCA_964251455.1 uncultured Enterovirga sp. | reverse complement strand
CCGTCGGCCGGGATCGCGATGGCGACTGCCATCGTGTCGGTCTCGACCGGCATCCCGGTCCGGCATGATCTCGCTATGACGGGCGAGGTGACGCTTCGCGGGCGAGTGCTGCCGATCGGCGGGTTGAAGGAGAAGCTGCTGGCGGCTCTGCGGGGCGGCATCAAGGTTGTGCTGATCCCCGAGGAGAACGCGAAGGACCTCGTCGATCTTCCGGCTTCCGTGAAGAACGGGATGGAGATCGTGCCGGTCTCGCGCATGGAGCAGGTGCTGGAGCGCGCGCTCCTGCGTGTGCCCGAGCGGATCGAGTGGGAGGAGGTTCTCCCCGTCGCCCGCACGGCCTCGGACGAGGACAGGGGCATCGTCGCACACTAAGCGGCGTCGTCGGCTAGATATCGGGGCTCCCGGCGCAAGCCGGGGGCCCTTTTTGCGTCCGGTGTTGGGGCTTGCCTGCCGGCGGCCTTTACGCCAGACGGTTCTCCCCTGGACCGGAGCCCCTCGAAGGTGGCCCCGAACAGGGAGGACGGGATGAACAAGGGCGAGCTCGTGAATGCCGTCGCCGCAAAGGCGGGCATCTCCAAGGGGGACGCGTCCCGGGCCGTCGATTCAACCTTCGAGGCGATCACGCACGCGCTTCAACGCGGGGACGAGGTCAAGGTCGTGGGCTTTGGCAGCTTCCTCATCGCCAAACGAGCCGCAGGCCAGGCCCGCAATCCTCGTACGGGAGAGGCCGTCATGGTCCCGGCCCAGAAGACGCCGAAATTTCGCGCCGGCCAGCAGTTGAGAAGTGCCGTCAACTCGCAGTAGAGGTTGAGGGCGGCCGGATGGTCGGCCGCAAGCGGGCGGTTAGCTCAGCTGGTAGAGCATCTCGTTTACACCGAGAGGGTCGGCGGTTCGAGCCCGTCACCGCCCACCAAATATTCGGCGCCGATCATTTAGAACGGTGGCAGGTGGCCGCCAGCCGCGAATGCGCCGGCCAGGATAGCCGTCGCTGCCGCGATCCGCAGCCCGGAACGCATCGTCGGTCGCCGGGCAGGCTCGCGGCTCGGCCTGGGAAGCCGAAGAGTCCTGAGCTCCTGCTCGATCCGGTCGACCTCTGCCACGAGGTCAGGCTCGTTCAACGTGACGGGCGGATGGTTCAGCTCCAACATCGATCGCCTCTCCGACTCGTGCACCGAACGCGCAACTGCCAGGATCAGTTCAGCGACGGGGCGCTGCTACCGGGACAGCTCCGCGTGGACTGGGCGGAAGAGCCGACCCCGCTCCGTCATCAGGACGACGGCGACGATGAGGATGCTCAGGCCTGCATAGCCGAGCGCGAGGGGGATGACGGTACCGTTGAAGAAGCGGCCGACCACCGCGCCGCAGATCGCGCCGAGGAACGTCGTGTAGAAGCCGATCAGCGAGGAGGCGGTCCCGGCAATGCGGCCAAGGGGCTCCATCGCGAGCGCGTTGAAGTTCGGCATCGTGAGACTTGTGCAGAACTGGCTGAGGGCCAAGATGCCGCCGAACAGGAGCAGGGGCGGCCGCCCGGCATAGACGAGCGCGAACGCGCATTGCAGCAGCGACAGCATGACGAAGCACAGCATGCTGATATGCGAGATGCGGTGCATGCCGTAGCGCCGGACGAGCCGCGAGTTCAGGAGCGCAGCCAGTCCCATCGTCACGGCGACGAGGCCGAAAGCGACCGGGAACAGGGCGCCGAGCTGGTACACGTCCTCGGCGAAGATCTGCTGGGCAGAGCCGACATAGGACATGATCGTCCCGAACATCAGCCCGAAGGCCGTCGCGTAGCCGACGGCGGCGCGCGTGGTCGCCGTGGTCCGGAAGGCCGCGATGATGCCGGCGGCCGAGAAGACCCGGCGGTTCTCGTCCCTGAGGGTCTCGGGCATGCGGCGGACGAACCAGATCCCGAGCGCAACGCCGAGGACCAGCATCGATCCGAAAATCGCGTGCCAGTCGCCGACAAGTAGGAGCAGGCTGCCGATGGCGGGAGCGAAGATCGGCACCGTGATGAAGACCATCATGGTGAGCGACATGACGCGCGCCATCTCGCGCCCTTCGAAGCGGTCGCGGACGATAGCGACCGCCACGACCCGTCCGGCAGCGGCGCCGCAGCCCTGAAGGCATCGCGCGGCAAGGAGCGTTTCAAAGTTCGGGGCCAGCATGGCGGCAACGCAGCCCACGAGAAAGACTGCCAGGCCGGCCAGGAAGGCCGGTCTACGTCCGACAATGTCGGATGCGGGGCCATACAGCAGGTGCGCCGCCCCGAACCCGATCATGTAGACGTAGACGAGAAGCTGCAGGTTGTTCGGATCGGTGACCGCGAAGGTGCGACCAAGCGCAGGGAACGCCGGCAGCACGTTGTCGACCGCGAAGGCGGTCAGCCCCATCATGAACGCGACGAGCGCAACGAACTCCCCGAACGGGGGGCGTCGCTTGGTCTGGATCTCCGGATCGAGGGGAGCATGCATCTCTGGGTCTCCCCCGGGGCGGATCTCGGCGGCTATCGCCGCTTCTTGGTCTTTCGATTGGCGTAGCGGATGTCGCGCGCAGCCTTCTGAGCGGCGATGACCAGTTCCTCCGCCTCGGACCGGCGGCGCGCATCTTCTTCCTTGCGCTGCAGATCGGCGAGTTCCTTGGCGAGCTTCTCGGCCGCGACCCGCTCTTCCTCGGCCTTGCGGATTGCATCCCGCTCGGCGCGGCGTTGCTCGCGCGCCTCGGCGACGGCACTCCGCTCGGCCAGCTTGGCAACCAAGTCCGGATCGTCGGCCGGCGTGCGCGCCTTGAAGCGCTCCAGCATGGCCTTCCTGGCATTCTCCGCGGTTTCGCGGCGATCATTGAGATCATTGCGTTTGGCAAACGCCATGTGTGTCGAAACCCTCGTCTTAATCCGGTTTGTTGGGACGCGAAAAAGCCGCCCGGGTAAGGCGGCAGCGCGATGTCGATGGTTGGAAGTGCTCGACGCCCGGGGGACCCAGGGACGGATTGCCCGATTCCAACCGGGATCGACGCGCGGTAATTATTGCGGAGAGGCTGCAAATGCAAGCTGCGCAAACCGCTTGGCGGCCATGCGCCGTCGGCTCGCGCGAGGCACGGTTACCGGATCGCGAACCGATGAAAGAGGCCGTGCCGGGCCTGAACGATTGTTAATCTCGCCGCCAGGACACCTTCACGCGCCCTCGTCAATTTGAGACGGCGAACGGAAAGCCGCGGGGAGCGTACCGCGCCACCGGTTCCAACATTGGAGCGGAAGTTACATGTCCAACATCTCACACCCACCCGCAAGCCTGCGCAGCCGTGCTCTCGCATCGGTTGCGGCTGTCGCGATCGTCGCGTCAGGCGCTCTCGGCGCCACCATCGTCCAGGGGCAGCATCCCGCCTTCGCGCAGGGCGCGCCCATCAGTGTCGAGACGGCGCACGCCCCGGCCTCCTTCGCCGACGTTGTCGACAAGGTGAAGCCGGCGGTCGTCTCCGTGAAGGTCCGGTCCGACCAGGTCGCCAGCGTCAGCGATGACGACGAGGGCCCGAGCTCGCGGCTCGACAACCTTCCCCCGCAGCTGAAGGATCTTCTGCGGCGCTTCGGCGAGAACGGGGCCGGTTCGCCTCAGGGCCAGCAGGGCCCACGGCGCGGCGGCCGGGGCGGCGGCATCGCCCAGGGCTCAGGCTTCTTCATCTCGGCCGACGGCTATGTCGTGACGAACAATCACGTGGTCGAACACGGCAAGAGCGTCGAGGTGACCCTCGATGATGGCCGTACGCTCAGCGCCAAGGTCCTCGGCACCGACCCGAAGAGCGATCTCGCTCGCCTCAAGGTCACGGAAGGTGCCCCGTTCCCGTGCGTGAAGCTCGCCACGGCGGCGCCGCGCGTCGGCGACTGGGTCGTGGCGATCGGCAACCCGTTCGGTCTCGGCGGCACGGTCACGTCCGGCATCGTCTCGGCCCGCGGCCGCGATATCGGTGCTGGTCCCTATGACGACTTCCTGCAGATCGACGCGCCGATCAACCGGGGCAACTCGGGCGGACCGACCTTCAACCTGCGCGGCGAGGTCGTCGGCGTGAACACGGCGATCGCCTCACCCTCCGGCGGTTCGGTCGGCCTCGCTTTCGCGATCCCGTCCTCGACCGTCCAGACGGTCGTCGATCAGCTCGGGTCGAACGGCAAGGTCGACCGTGGCTTCCTCGGCGTGCAGATCCAGGCGCTCACGCCCGACCTCGCAGAAGGCCTTGGCCTGAAGACGCAGAAGGGTGCGCTCGTGAATTCGGCGCAGCCGAGCACACCGGCCGCGAAGGCTGGATTGCGCTCTGGCGATGTCGTGACAAGCGTCAACGGCGATGCGGTCGTGGATGCCCGGGAGCTGACCCGGAAGATCGCGGGCCTGAAGCCCGGCACGAAGATCGAACTCGGCTACCTGCGAGACGGCGGCCCCCGTACGGCGAATGTCGAACTCGGGACCCTCCCGACCGAGACGGCTTCGCTGCAGCGCGAGGACGACGGCGGGCGCAACTCGCTCCGCCTCGGCCTGCAACTCGCTCCCGCCGGCCGCGCCGGCTCGGGCGAGGAGGGCGTGGCTGTCGTGAATGTCGACCCGGACGGGCCTGCAGCCCAGAAGGGGATCTCCGAGGGTGACGTGATCCTCGAGGTCGCCGGCAAGGTCGTCTCGAACCCGTCCGACGTCGCGGCCGGGATCAAGCAGGCCCGGGACGAAGGCAAGAAGGCCGTGCTGATGCGTGTGAAGAGCAAGCAGGGAACGCGCTTCGTCGCGATCGGGCTCATAAACGCAGGCTGATCCTCCTCAGCTGCGATCTGGAAACGGCGGGCGGCGACGCCCGCCGTTTTCGTTCGCGGGGAGGGCGCTGCCGGTCAGCGGCCCTTCTTCTTCACGAAGCGCCGGAACGCTTCGAGCGTCTCGCGGCTGACATGGTGCTCGATGCCTTCGGCATCGCGGCGTGCCGTCTCGGGCTCGATGCCCAGCGCCAGCAGGAACGTCTCCACGATCTGGTGCCGCTTGCGGGCGTGCCGGGCCAGCGCCTCTCCGCTCTCGGTCAGGAAGACGCCGCGATACGGCTTCTGCGAGACGAGGCCTTCCTCGGCGAGCCGCTTCAGCATCTTCGCGACGGTCGGCTGCGCGACGCCGAGCCGTGCCGCGATGTCGACCTGGCGGGCCTCGCCGCCGCTGCCGATCAGGTCGGCGATCAGCTCGAGGTAATCCTCCACCAGCTCGACGCGACGCGCCTCGCGCGCCTGCCGGAAGCCGTGCGCATGCACGTCCGCATCGACAAGCGACTCCGGGCGGTCGGCTTGCGCAGGAACGGGCACGCGGCACCTCGTCGTTGCCAGGATGAGCCACCCGTGTAGCAGATGCCGGGCTCCTATGCGATACGCGGGGTATCAAAAAGACCTTCCGCTCAGCAGCTTAGCATGCTACCTGCATTATAGCTTAGGCTATAAACGCTGGGTTGATCTATGCTTCGGGACGCCTCTCACGATCTGGACGCGACGGCGGCAACGGCTCCTGCGGCTTCGGGTCAACCTGAGAGCGGCTGGCGCCGGACGCGTGGCTTGGCGTCCCTGTCGGAGGTTAATGCCTCCATCCCGGTCACGGGATCGACCTGGCGCCGGCTCGCGGCCTTCTTCGGACCCGGCTACCTGGTCGCGGTCGGCTACATGGACCCGGGCAACTGGGCGACCTCGCTCGCCGGGGGTTCCAAGTTCGGCTACGCGCTCCTCTTCATCGCGCTGCTCTCGAACGTGATGGCGATCCTGCTGCAGGCGCTCTGCGCCAGGCTCGCGGTCGCCACCGGCCGAGATCTCGCCCAGGCCTGCCGCGATTCGTACCCGCGTCCGGTCGGGTGGGTGCTCTGGCTGCTGGCCGAATTCGCGATCGTGGCGACGGACCTCGCCGAGGTGATCGGCACGGCGATCGGGCTGAACCTCCTCTTCGGCATCCCGCTCGAGATCGGCGTCATCATCACCGCGCTCGATGTGTTCCTCATCCTTTACCTGCAGAACAAGGGGTTCCGCTGGGTCGAGGCGATGGTGATCGCGCTGATCGGCGTGATCGGGATTTGCTTCCTGCTTCAGATCGCCATGGCCGATCCGGATTGGGGCGAGGTCATCCGCGGCTTCGCGCCGACGACGCAGCTCGTGACCAACCCGGACATGCTCTACCTGGCGCTCGGCATCATCGGCGCGACCGTCATGCCGCATAACCTCTTCCTGCATTCGTCGATCGTGCAGACCCGGGCCTATGGCCACACCCTGCCGGAAAAACGCGAGGCGATACGCTTCGCCACGATCGATTCGACGGTGGCGCTGCTCTTCGCGCTCCTCATCAACGCCTCGATCCTGATCCTGGCCGCGGCGACGTTCCACAAGTCGGGCAATACTGGTGTCGAGGAACTCGGCCACGCCCATACCCTGCTGACGCCGCTCCTCGGATCCGCGCTTGCGCCGAGCTTGTTTGCCATCGCGCTTCTCTGCTGCGGCCTGAACTCCACCGTGACCGCGACGATGGCCGGCCAGATCGTGATGGAGGGCTTCATCGATTTCCGCGTGGCGCCCTGGCTCAGGCGACTCATCACGCGCGGTATCGCGATAGTCCCGGCGGCTGCCGTGACCATCGCTTATGGCGACGCCGGGACGGCGAAGCTCCTCATCCTCAGCCAGGTGGTGCTCGGGCTTCAGCTCCCGTTCGCGATCATTCCGCTCGTCATGATCACGGCCAGCCGAGCCAAGATGGGCGTGCTCGTCTCGCCCAGATGGATGACGGCCGCCTGCGCCGTGATCGCCGTGATCATCGTGGGTCTGAACGCGAAGGTCGTGGCGGACTTTCTGACAGGCTAGTCCCGGGCTGGAACGCCGCCCCCGACACACCATCTTCAAACGCGCCGGCCACAATGGACCGGCTGGAGGATGATGCCAATGCGCAAGGCCCTTGCGGTGCTCACGATGACGATGGCTTTGGCGGCCGCGCCGGCTTTGGCGCAGAGCGTCACGCAGCGCAGCACCAGCATCGAGAAGGGCAAGCCGCTCCGCATTGCGGTGATCACGGCGCTGAAGAAGGATTGCAGCTCGGGTGATGTCGGGACGATCCGGGTCATCACCCCGCCTAAGAACGGGCAGCTCGCCATCCGCAGCGGCAAGGTCAAGACTCCGGCAAGCTTCCGCTGCCCGAACGTTGAGACACCATCCCAGCAGCTCTTCTACCAGTCGCGCGCGAACTTCTCCGGAGCCGACGAGGTGTCGTACGAGACCCGGACCTCGGACGGCCTGTCGGAGACGTTCACAGTGAAGATCAACGTGACGGACAAGCCGGCCGGGGCCGGCGGCAAGAAGGACGGGCTCCTGGAGCTCTGACCGGAGCCCCGACGGGCCGGCCACTCGACCGCCCCCTCCGGGCGCTCTAAACGCTCCGCTTCGCCAGAAGCGGGGCTGCCTTGATCTCGTCCGTCCTCATCGCCAATCGCGGCGAGATTGCCTGCCGCATCATCCGCACGGCGAAGCGGCTCGGACTCAAGACGATCGCGGTCCATTCGGAAGCCGACCGCGATGCCTTGTTCGTCGCGATGGCCGACGAGGCTCACGCGATCGGGCCCGCCGCGCCGCGGGATAGCTATCTCCGGATCGACCGCATCATCGAGGCGGCCAAGATTTCGGGCGCCGAGGCGATCCATCCCGGTTACGGCTTCCTGTCCGAGCGGGCCGAGTTTGCCGAGGCGTGCGCCGACAACGGCATCGTCTTCGTCGGGCCCCCGGCCTCAGCCATCAAGGCGATGGGTCTCAAGGATGCCGCGAAGGCGCTTGTCGCCCAGGCCGGCGTGCCGATCGTGCCCGGCTACCACGGCGCCCGGCAGGAGCCCGAGTTCCTGCGACAAAAGGCCTACGAGATCGGCTATCCGGTGCTCATCAAGGCGGT
>CAXUKK010000120.1:0-7955 GCA_964251455.1 uncultured Enterovirga sp. | reverse complement strand
CAAACACAAAAAGCCCGCCGCGGTGAAAACCACGGCGGGCCTTTTGCGTTCGGGGAGGACATTCGTCGGCGCGCTGGGAGTTCGGTCGACGACGCGGTAACGTCCGGCATGAGCGTCACGCGAGAGCAACCGTCTCCCCTCGCCTTCCCGGTTTTGTCGCGCTTCGAAGAGATAGCGGACCCCAACGTCTATGTGCCTGTGCCTCCGGATTGGGTGGTCGGGGTGGCGGACGTGGTGGATTCGACCGGAGCCATTGCGGCGGGCCGCTACAAGCGCGTCAACATGGCTGGCGCGGCCGTCATCGCGGCCGTCTCGAATTCGCTCGATCGCGCCCGTTTCCCGTTCGTCTTCGGTGGTGACGGATCAGCATTCGCGGTGCCTGCCCAGTTTGCATCGGCCGCCGGGCAGGCTCTCGCAGAAACCGCCACGTTCGTGGCGGAGGAATACGACCTCGAGCTGCGGGTGGCGCTCGTTCCTGTCGCGGCGATCCGGGCAGCGGGCCTCGATGTGCGCATAGCCGAGTTCGCCGCCTCGCCCGACGTGCGCTACGCGATGTTCTCGGGCGGTGGGCTTGCCTGGGCCGAGGAGGAGATGAAGGCGGGGCGCTTCCTGATCGCGCAGGCGTCTGCAGGTTCACGGCCGGACCTCACGGGCCTGACCTGCCGGTTCGAACCGATTCCTGCCCGCCGCGGGCTCGTCCTGTCGCTGATCGTGCAGCCGGTGCCTCGAGCAGACGCCTTCGCCTTCACGTCACTCGTGCGTAATATCCTTGGCATCATCGAAGCCTCGCCAGAGATGGCCCGGCCCATCCCTGATGGTGGCCCCCCTCTCGGCTGGCCGCCCAGCAGCCTCGACCTCGAGGCCCGCGTGGCGCGAAAGCCCGGAGCCAGTCTTCTGGCGTCGCGGCTGAACGCCCTCGCCCGGACCGCGCTGTCCACGCTCGTCTTCAAGCTCGGGTTGCCTGTCGGCTCCTTCCGGCCTGCCCGCTATCTCGAACAGCTTGTCGCGAATTCCGATTACCGTAAGTACGATGACGGTCTGCGCGTGACGCTGGACTGCTCGCCGGACCTGGCCGGGGCCATCGAGGCGATGCTGGTGGCGGCGGAGCGCGACGGCATTGCGCGCTACGGCCTGCATCGCCAGGACGCAGCGCTGATGACCTGCATCACGCCGTCGATCCATCGCAGCGATCATATCCACTTTGTCGATGGCGCATCAGGTGGCTATGCCGCTGCAGCGGGCGCGCTGAAGCGCTAGCAACCGCTTCGAACCGCCGAGAACTGCCGATGCCTTTCGATACGATCTGGCGGAATGCCCGCCTCGCGACGCTGTCGCCAGACCTGGGTGACCTCGGAATCGTCGAAGACGGGTTCGTTGCGGCGCAGGGTGGACGGATCGTCGCCGTCGGTCGCGCGTCCGACCTTCCGGCAGGCGCGGATGCGGCCGAGATCGTCGATGTGGAGGGGCGGTGGATCACGCCCGGCTTGATCGATTGCCATACCCACATCGTCCATGCCGGCAACCGGGCGCACGAGTTCGAGCTCCGCCTGGCGGGAACGAGCTACGAGGAGATCGCGCGAGCCGGGGGCGGGATTGCATCGACCGTCAGGGCGACACGGCAGGCCAGCGAGGACGAACTCGTCCAGACCGCGATCCCGCGCCTCGACCGGCTCCTCGCGGAAGGCGTGACCACGCTCGAGATGAAATCCGGCTACGGTCTCGAGCGCGATGCCGAAGCGCGCATGCTGCGGGCGGCACGCCGACTCGGGAGCGAGCGCCGTGTCAGGGTGCGGACCTCCTATCTTGGCGCCCATGCCTGGCCTCCAGGCGAGACGGACCGCGCGGCTTATCTGGACCAGGTCTGCCAAACGGTTGCGGAACTCGGCTCGTCCCGCCTCGCCGACGCCGTCGACGCCTTCTGTGAAGGCATCGCGTTCTCACCTGAGGAGACCGCACGCGTCTTCGACGCCGCGCGTCTCGCCGGCCTGCCCGTGAAGCTCCATGCCGACCAGCTCTCGGATCTCGGCGGAGCCGCGCTCGCGGCGCGTTACGATGCGCTGTCTGCCGACCACCTCGAGTATACGAGCGAGGCCGGGGCGGCTGCCATGGCAGCCGCCGGCACTGTCGCCGTCCTCCTGCCCGGCGCCTATTACTTCATCCGCGAGACCGGCCTTCCGCCGATCGACGCGTTCCGCCGGCACGGCGTGCCGATCGCGATCGCGACGGATTGCAACCCCGGCTCCTCGCCGCTGACCTCGCTCCTTCTCGCCATGAACATGGCCGCCACCCTGTTCAGGCTGACGGTCGATGAGATCATGGCAAGCGTGACGCGAGAGGCCGCGCGGGCGCTCGGCATGTCGGCGGAGGTGGGAACACTCTCGCCCGGCAAATGGTGCGACCTTGCCATCTGGGACATCGAGCGACCGGCGGAACTCGTCTACCGCATCGGGTACAATCCGCTATGGCGGCGCGTCTTCGCAGGAAGAGCCGACCCGGCTTAAATCAGCGGTGGTCGGCTCCGATGGCATCCGCCACGGAGCCGAAGCCGTCGCGCCGCAGCAGGGATGCGAGATCGCGCTTGATGCGGCCGACCAGCCCAGGCCCCTCGAAGACGAGCGCGCTGTAGAGCTGGACGAGCGAGGCGCCCGCCCGGATCTTCGCGTAGGCGTCGGCTCCGGACGATACCCCGCCCGCCCCGATGAGCGGCACGCGGCCGCCGGTCCGGCGATACAGCTCGGCGAGGCGGCGCGTCGACAACTCGCGAAGCGGCTTGCCGGAGAGGCCCCCTGTCTCGCTTCGATGCGTGCTCGTCAGGGAGGACGGCCGCGAGATCGTGGTGTTTCCCATGATCAAGCCATCGATCCCGCTGGCGAGCGCGACCTCGGCCGTATCGCTCAGGCCGGCATCGTCGAGATCGGGCGCGAGCTTGACCAGCAGCGGCGGCATAGGTCCGGCCACGACCTCGGCGCGAGCCGCCAGCGCGGCCCTGATGAGCCGCTCCATGCTTGCCCGTCCCTGCAAGTCGCGCAGGCCCGGCGTGTTCGGGGACGAGACGTTGACGACGAGGTAATCCGCATAGGGCGCGACCGCCCGGATGCCGGTCACGAAGTCCACGACCTCGTCCGTCGTCTCCTTGTTCTTTCCGACATTGATCCCGACGATCCCGCCCCTGCCCTTCCGGGCGGCAGCGCGCCGGACCAGCGGCTCGAGCCCTTCGCTGTTGAAGCCGTAGCGATTGATCACCGCCTCGTCCTCCCGCAGCCGGAACAGCCGGGGGCGCGGGTTGCCCGGCTGCGGGCGCGGCGTGACGGTTCCGACCTCGACATGCCCGAAGCCGAGCCGGAGCAGCGCGTCCGGAGCCTCAGCGTTCTTGTCGAAACCGGCCGCGAGGCCGAGCGGGTTCGGGAGGGCGAGGCCGAGCACGCGACATGCGAGGACCGGGTCGTCCGGTTCCGCGCCGCCGAGAGGCATGCCTGCGGCAAGCGCGCGGATGGCGAGCTTGTGGGCGGTTTCGGGGTCGACGAGGCGGAGGGAGGGCCGGACGGCGCGGTAGAGAAAATCGATCACTTAGAAATTAGATCTACCGAGGATCCGTGCGCTTACGGTCGAGGTCCCACTCGTGCAGCCGTACGGCAAGGTACCCGAGCAGTGCCACTGCGGCGGGCATTACGACGAAGGCGAACAGCGCATATTCGTTCACAATCGCAGCCCTCCAAGCACCCGTCGTGCCGACAGATGTAGGGCGACAGCGGCCGTGAGCCAACCGGTGGCTGCGAGGATCAAGGTCGGAAGTCCGACATAAGATCGGAAGCCGCTCACGTCATAGATGTAGCCGGCGATCGGAGTGGCGATCCCGACCGTGAAACACGATGTGCATGCGGTATTGAGCACCGTTGCCAGAAGCCGGGTGCGCTCGTTCTGGATGGCCTCGGACACGTCTCGCTCACTCCGGCGCCTTGTCGACCCCGCCATTCGCCTTCGACCAGCCGGCCGGGTCGTGGAGGAAGGATTCGACCTCGCGAAGCACGCCCGGCTCGAAGCGGCCGGCGGCCTTGGCGGCGGCGAGCACGTCCCACCAGGTCGCGAGGTGGTGCATGGTCACGCCCATGTCGGCCAGGATCTTCGGCGAGTCCTTGAAGATCGAGTAGTAGAACACGACGAAGATGTGATCGACGCTGCAACCCGCGTCGCGCAGCGCCTTCGCGAAGATCAGCTTGCTGCGGCCGTCGGTGGTCAGGTCTTCGACCAGCAGGATGCGCTGGCCGTCGACCACGTCGCCCTCGATCTGCGCATTGCGCCCGAAACCCTTCGGCTTCTTGCGAACGTATTGCATCGGCAGTTGCAGCCGGTCTGCCATCCAGGCCGCGAACGGGATGCCTGCCGTCTCGCCGCCGGCCACCGCGTCGAAGCGTTCGAACCCCGCCTCGCGGCAGACCAGCGATGCGCCGAGATCCATCAGGGTGCCCCGCACCCGCGGAAACGAGATCAGCCGCCGGCAATCGATGTAGACCGGGCTCGCCCAGCCGGAGGTGAAGATGAACGGCTTCTCCTCCATGAAGCGGACCGCGTTCACCTCGAACAGCATGCGGGCGACCGTCTCGGCCACGACCGCCTTGTCGGCGAAGCTCACGCCCTGGAACATGCTCTGTTACTCCGTGCTCAGTTCGTCAGCCGGCGATGCGCCAGCGAAGATTCTGCCCGCCGCGATAGATCGGGATGCACGCCTCCGGACCGTCGACCGGCAGGGTTTCTGGCGGTGTCCAGTCCGCGCGCTCGAGCGTGAGCGTCCCGTCGTTCGGGGCCAGGCCGTAGTGGCGCGGGCCGTTCAACGAGGCAAACGCCTCCAGCTTGTCCAGCGCGTCCTCACGGTCGAAGACGTCGGCGTAGATCTCGATCGCGGTCGGGGCGGTGAAGATGCCGGCAGCCGCCGGGATCGAGCGCTTGCGTGCGAGCGGATGCGGGGCCGAGTCGGAGCCGAGGAAGTAGCAGGGCTCGCCCGAAACGGCGGCAGACACGAGGGCACGACGGTCTCGCTCCGTCTTGGCGACGGGCATGCAGTAGAAATCCGGCCGCATCCCGTGGCCGAGCATGTCGGTGCGCGTCAGCTCGAGATGATGGGCCGTGATCGTGCCGGCCACCTGCGGGAACTTGGCGCGCACGAAGTCCACGGCCACCGTCGTCGTCAGGTGTTCGAGGATCATCTTGAGCCCGGGGAACTTCTCGGTCAGCGGCCCGAGCCTGCGGTCGATGAACACCGCCTCGCGGTCGAAGATGTCGATCGCCGGATCGACCTCTTCGCCGTGCATGGAGAGCGGCAGCCCGATCTTCTCCGCGCGCTCGAACACGCGGTCCAGGCGGTTGAGGTCGGTGACGCCCTCGGCCGCATTCGTAGTCGCGTGCGCCGGATAGAGTTTCAGGGCCGCGAACACGCCCTCCCGGAAGCCGCGCTCGATGTCGTCGGGGTCCGTGTCATGCGTGAGGTAGCATGTCATCAGGGGTTCGAAGGACGAACCGGCGGGCCGCGCGGCCCGAAGACGATCGCGATAGCCGATCGCGTCCGCCGTGCTCCGGACCGGCGGCGTGAGGTTCGGCATCGCGATCGCGCGGGCGAACGCGCGAGCGGTCTGCGGCAGGCAGGCCTGCATCATGGCGCCGTCCCGGAAATGAACGTGCCAGTCGTCAGGCCGGCGAATGGTGATGCGGTCGGTCATGCCGCGCCCTCTGCGATGTCTGCGATGATGGCGTTGGCTGCCGCGAGCGGGTCTGCCGCCCCGGTAATCGGGCGCCCGACCACGATGCGGTCGGCGCCGGCCCGAATGGCGTCGGCCGGCGTCGTCACGCGCTTCTGGTCGCCGACTGCTTCGCCGGCGGGACGAATACCCGGCACGACGAGCACGCGCCCGGCCCCGACGATTGTCCTTAAAGAGGGCGCTTCGGACGCGGCGCAGACCAGCCCGCCGACACCCGCTTCGGCAGCATCGGCAGCCCGACGAGCTGCCAGCTCGGCGACGGGCAAGCAGTAGCCTGCATCGCCGGCGTCACCGTCGTTCATGGATGTCAGCACGGTTACGGCAAGCAGGGTCAAGCCGGAGGTGCCCGCCCCCGCGACCGCCGCCCGCATCGTCTGCGGATAGGCGTGGATCGTCAGGAAGCTCGCGCCGAACCCTGCCAGCGAGCGCACGCCCTCTTCCACGGTCCGCGGAATGTCGTGCAGCTTCAGGTCCAGGAACACCTCGCGGCCGGCCTTTGCGAGCCGCTCCGCCACCGTCAGGCCGCCCGTATAGGCCAACTGGTGGCCGATCTTGAACACGACGGGCAATCCGCCAAGCTGCTCGATCAGGCGCTCGGCTTCTAGCGGCGTCGGCACATCGAGCGCCACGATGAGCCGGCGGGCGGGCTCGAGCGCATGCCCCGAACCGGGCATGGCCTCGCCTTCATCGCCGATCCCGAAACCGGGGCTCGCGCTCGACATCGCCTTCTCCGCTGATCCCTCCGCTTCCGATGCCCGGCGTCCGACGTCAACCCAGGCCGTACATCCGGTTGTGAAAGCGGGAAGAGTCGAACGTCTGCACAGGACGGATGCCTTCGCGCACAAAAAAGGGCGGCCCGAAGGCCGCCCCGATTCCGTCAAGCAACAGAGTGCTCAGCGACGATAGATCTTCCCGGCGCCGCCGGCCCCGAAACCGCCGGCGCGGTAGAACCCGCCACGTCCGCCGCCGCCGTAGCCGGCGCGATAGAAGCCCGAGCGACCACCGCCGAACCCGCCGTAGCCGCCGCGGTACCCGCCGTAATAGGCGCGACGGTAACCGCCACCATAGCCCCAACCACCACCGTAGCCGTAACCGCCGCCGTAATAGGCCGGATACGCGGAGTAGCCGTAGGGATAGCCGTAGCCGTAGCCATAATAGGCAGGCGCGTAGCCGCCGCCGTACGGATAGCCGTAGCCGTAACCGTAGCCCGGGTAGCCATACCCGCCCACGGCTGCCGCGCCCAGAATCCCGAGCGCCGCGCCGGCCACGAACGGACCGCCGCCCCAGCCCCGACGATAGCCGTACCCGCCACGGTACCCGCCCCGATATCCGCCGCGCCAAGCGACATGTTCGGTCGTCACAGGATTGGCGACGGTGTTCGCGGACGTGATCGGAAGCGGCGCTGCGTTGGCGCCGCTGGACACCGAGGCGGTCAGCACTGTCGCGAACGCACCGGCCGCCAAGAATTTACCAAAGCCTTTGATCTGCATCATGTTTCTCCCGGCCCCTTGCGACGAGAACGTGCTCGGGCCGGCGCACGTTCCAGGAAGCAGGAGGCGGGACCCATGCGGCCTTTTCGCCGACCGTCAGCCCTTCGTGACGAGCGTCACGCGGCGCCGGCTGTGGCGAGGCGCGTAGACCCGCGCCCGTTTCGCCGACTGGTAGGTGAAGAACGGCCCGCCGCGGTAATACGTCCGGGTTCCCATGCCTGGGAGACCGTCGCTGACGATCGAGGCGGCGCGCACGTCCTCCTCGGGCGTGAAGTAGACCGCGGGGCCGCCGAGATACGGCGAGTAGCCGTAGAAGGGCGGGAAGCCGTCCGCCTTGGCAGCCGAACCCAGCGTCGCGGCGACCGTCAAGGACGCCATCAGGGTGAGACCAAACCGCATCGAGGAACCTTCGTGAAGCCCGCGACGAGCGCCGGCGCAGAAACAAGATGCAGCCAAGCTACCCGACGGCACGGGCGCGGGCAACGAAGCGGTGAAGCCGCCTCAGAAGACCGCCTGGCCGATTAGCAGGGCGACGACCACGACCACCACGGCGATGACCAGGAACAAGCCAAACAGGAGCTTGGCAATCCTGCCGGCCCCTGACGCGATGCCAGAAAATCCGAGCGCGCCAGCCACGAGAGAGATCACGAAGAAGATCAGCGCCCAGCGCAGCATGAGATTGTCCTTAGAGGGATGCGCGAGGCGAAACCGCCCA
>CAXUKK010000119.1:0-7956 GCA_964251455.1 uncultured Enterovirga sp. | reverse complement strand
GCAGAACGCCTGCGCGAACGCCTGCTGCCGATGGCACTCGTGCTCACGCCCAATCTCCCGGAAGCCGCCGCGCTGCTTGGCGAGGCGGTCGCGCGCGACGAGGCCGACATGGAGCGGCAGGGGCAACGCCTGCTCGCGCTAGGCGCAACCTCCGTGCTGATGAAGGGCGGCCATCTCGAGGGGCCGATGAGTGTTGACATCTTCGTTCACGCCGGCGGATCCGACCGGCTCGAAGCGCCGCGCATCGCAACCCGCAACACGCATGGTACGGGCTGCACCCTGTCCTCGGCGATCGCCGCGAGGCTCGCCTGCGGCTCCGGGCTTGTCGCCGCCGTCCAAGAGGCCAAGCGCTACCTGACCGAGGCGCTCCTGGCAGCGGACACGCTGCAGATCGGTGCCGGCGCGGGTCCGGTCCATCATTTCCAGGCCATCTGGGGCGCGGGCAACGACGCGACGCGGCAAAGCACTCCTTGATCTTTTCGCCCGCGCGCGATTTCGTCCGCTTGGTCCGGCGCGGAGCCGAACCTGAGGGTGGTGGGCCGTATGGCTGTCGAAGGACGTGAACGGGCGCGCGAGCTGGAGGCAGGCGCGCAGGTGCTGTCCGGGCAGCTCGGCAAGACCATCCAACGGCTGCGGAAGGCCTACAGCCTCTCGTTGTCCGAGCTCTCCGAGCAATCGGGCGTTGCGAAGTCGATCATTAGCCAGATCGAGCGCAACGAGACCAACCCGACCCTCGCCACCATCTGGCGCCTGAGCCAGGCTCTGGACATCTCGATCGACCGCGTCCTGGCGACCGTCGACGAAGAGCCCTTCATCGACAAGTCCTCAAAGCCGGACACGCCGATCCTTGTCTCCGATGACGGGCGCATGCGCCTCGCGATCATCGGTTGGATCAAGACCGTCGAATGGCTGCAATGGTACGACCTCACCTCCGATCCCGGGGGCATCCTCGAGAGCGACGCGCACCAGCGCGGCTCGGTCGAGTGCCTGTCCGTGCTCGACGGCGAGTTCGAGGTCGAGATCTCGGGCGTGATCCAGAGCGCCAAGACGGGCGAGACGCTCCGCTATCGCTGCGACCGGCCGCACATCGTGCGCTGCGTCAGCTCCGGCACCGGCCGGGCCACGATGGTGTGCATCCTCAAGGCCGCCGTCATGGAATGACGCGGGTGCAGCCTCAAGGCAGGCTCCCGCCCGCGAGCTTGACTCCGCCCAGCACGATCCCGGCCGCCGCCGCCAGGCACAGGACCGCCCGCAGCCAGAGCGCCTTGCCGGCCTGCATCTCGGCCTGGTCGGCGAAGGGCTCGACGGGTTTTCGGCCCGTAATCATGGCGGCGACCACGGGGTCCTTCTTCACGAACTGGTAGAACAGGTTCACGGCGATGTGCAGCGCCGCGAAGCCGAGGAGGAAGTTGAACGCCTGGTGGTGGTAGCGCGAGAACGCCTTCTGCACCGGCGTCGGATCGCCGAAATCGAGGTTGGCGAACGGACCGCCATACATGCCGTTGTTGTCGACCGTGAACAGCCCGGCGATCCCCTGCGAGCCGACGACCAGCAGCAGCACGATGATCATCCAGCCGCCGAGCGGGTTGTGGCTGAGATACGGGCGCGCCCTGCCCCGCACGAGATCCACCCCGTAGCGGAGCGCGGTCCAGGGCCACGTGACCCACGACGCGAAGCGGGCCGTCGAGGAGCCGAATACGCCCCACAGCAATCGGAAGACGAGCAGGACCAGAATCCCGTAGCCGTTCCAGATATGCCACGTAATCCCGGCGTCACCTTGCTGCTGCGTGAGCCAGCCGTTCAGGACCAGCAGCACGAGCGACCACTTGAACAGGCGCGTGGGCAGGTCCCAGGCCTTTACCCTGCCGCCGGCCGGGCCCGCTCCGGCCCGGCCCTTCTCGGCGAGCGTCGTGTCGCTCCGCACGGTCGTCAGGACCTCAGGTCTTGACGCGGTACGTGGTGTGGCAGCCGCCACAGGCCTTCGTCACGCTGCCGAACGCGGCCTTGAAGCTGTCGAGATCCTTGGTCTGGGCCGAAGCCTGCTTGATGTCGGCGGACCATGCCTCGAACTTCCCGCGAAAATCGGCCTGATTCTGCCAGACCGCCGGCGCGGCAGTCGTCTCGCCGCCCGTCTTCGAAGTTTCGGGGAAGTAGTTCGGGAAGGTCTCGGACGCTGTCGCGTAGGTCTTCAGGACCTCCTGCGCCTTGGCCAGATCGAAGGGGGTCTCGCCTTTCACCATCTGGGTTCCGACCCGGGTCGCGGCGCCGACGCCCTTCATGATGTTCTTGCGAGTTGCGATCGGGTCGCTCTGGGCAACCACCACGCCGGTCACCGCGACGAGCGCGGCCATGGCCAGGAAAGATCGAAGCATCGGCATCCTCATTCAGGCCCGTGCGGCACACGAGCAACCAACCCTGGCTCAGACGCGGCCAAGCTTGGGATTATTCCAGGTCCACCTTACGCCGCGCGCGAGATGGGCGCGACCTCGCGGATAGCGGCCATGACCGAATCCGGCGTCGCGGGCATGTCGATGTGCCGGATGCCGTATGAATGGTGCAGCGCATCGACGACCGCGTTGATGACGGCCGGGCAGGAGCCGATCGCCCCGGCCTCGCCGGCGCCCTTCATGCCGAGCGCGTTCGTGGTCGAGGGGACGTTGCGCGTCTGGAAGTTGATGAAGGGAATGTCCTGCGCCCGCGGCAGCCGGTAATCCATGAAGGAGGCGGTCACCAGCTGGCCCTCCTCGTCGTAGATCGTGCGCTCGTGCAGCGCCTGGCCGATCCCCTGCACGATGCCACCATGCACCTGGCCGGCGAGGAGAAGCGGGTTCAGGGTCACGCCGAAATCGTCGACCACTTGGTAGGTGACGACGTCGACCTCGCCGAGATCAGGGTCGATCTCGATTTCGCAGATATGCGTTCCGTTCGGGTAGGTCGCCTCGGGCGGCGTCCACTTGTCGTCGCTCTTCAGCTCTGCCGCGGCAGGTCCCGCCTTGGCGGCCAGCTCCGCAAAGGTGATCGCCCGGTCCGTGCCGACGACCTGCACGCCGCCATCGGCGATCTCGAGATCCGCTATGCCGGCCTCGAGCGCGTCGGATGCGAGCTGCTTCAGCTTCTCGGCCAGCTTCACCGTCGCGAACGAGAGGGCGGCGCCGCCGATCGGGATCGAGCGCGAGCCGCCGGTGCCGCCGCCATTGCGCAGCGTCGCCGTGTCGCCCTGGTCGATGCGGATCCGGTCGAGCGGCAGGTCGAGCTCCTGGGCCACGATCTGCGCATAGGCCGTCTCGTGACCCTGTCCGCTCGATTGCGTGCCGATCCGGACCAGAGCCGAGCCGTCCTGCTCGAGGCTGACATAGGCACGCTCCCCGGACCCGCCCGCGCAGGCCTCGATATAGGTCGCCATGCCGATGCCGCGCAGCTTGCCGCGGCGGGCGGAGGCGTCGCGCCGTGCCGGGAAGCCGGCCCAGTCGGCATGGGCAAGGGCGACCTTCATGTGGCCCTCGAACTCGCCCGTGTCGTAGACCTTCCCCGTGCAGGTCCGGTACGGCATCTGCTCGGGCTGGATGAAGTTCCTCGCACGCAAAGCCGCCGGCTCGATGCCGGTCTCGCGCGCGATGTGGTCGACGAAGCGCTCGATCGCGTATGCGGCTTCCGGGCGCCCTGCCCCGCGATACGCGTCGACCGGCAGCGTGTGCGTGTAGTAGCCGCGAATCCGGATCGCGATGGTCGGGATGTCGTAGACGCCGGGCGACATCAGCGATCCGCCCGTCGGGATGAAAGGCGCATAGCCGGACAGGTAGGCGCCGAGATCGGCCCGCAGGTCGACGCGCAAGCCGAGGAAGCGGCCTTCCTCGTCGAGGGCCATCTCGAGCGTCGTCAGGTTGTCGCGGCCCTGGGCGTCGCCCATGAAATGCTCGGTCCGCTCCGAGATCCACTTCACGGGCCGCTTCACACGCTCGGCCGCGATGGCGGCGAGCGGGTATTCGCGGAACATGAACATCTTGGTCCCGAACCCGCCGCCCACATCCGGCGTCACCACGCGGATCCGGTCTCGCTCCACCTTCAGGATGTCGCGCGCGAGCATGTCCCGGATGCCGTGGCTGCCCTGGCTGCCGAGGGTCAGGGTCCACTGGCCCGTCGCCTCGTCGTATTCCGCGATGCAGGCGCGGGCCTCCAGGTAGTTCGTGACGAGACGGTTGTTGACGAGCGAGAGCGAGACCGTGCGGGCCGCCTTAGCGAATGCCGCATCCGTCGCGGCCGCGTCGCCTTCCGTGCAGTCGAAGGCGAGATTGTCGGGCACCTCATCCCACACAGATGGCGCACCGGCCGTCCCAGCGCCCGCGATCCCGATGGCAGGCGGGAGCGTTTCCCAGTCGACGGGCAGCGTCTCGGCCGCGTCGCGCGCCTGCGCTTCGGTCTCGGCCACGATGAACGCGAGCGCATCCCCGACATGCCGGGCTGTCCCGTCCGCAAGGAGCGGATAGGGCGGCAGCTTCATCTGCGTGCCGTCGCTGTTCGTCGCCGGCGCGTTGCACGGCAGTCCGCCATATGGGCCGAGGTCGGCGGCCGTCAGGACCAGGAGCACGCCCGGCATCGCCCGCACGTCCGCGAGGTCGCCGAGAGTGAAGCGTGCATGCGCGTAAGGGCTGCGCGCCACCACCGCGTGGGTGCAGCCCGCGGGCTGCACGTCGTCCGTGTACCGGCCTCGTCCCGTCACGAGCCGGGGATCCTCGACCCGCAGCGCGGGCTGGCCGATACCGAACTTCATGGGACGCATGGGCGACGACTCCGCGGAGGCTATCCCGCAGGGTTGTCGGCCGAAGTGCCCGGCGTCAATGCGCCGGTTCGGGAGCCCGCGTCGACGGCATCGGCGGCTTGTCCTTCCGGCCGCCGCCGATCCACAGCACCAGCGAGCGGATCGCCACATAGAAGACCGGCGTCAGGAAGAGGCCGAAGAAGGTCGCGCCGATCATCCCGAAGAACACCGCCGTGCCGAGGGCTTGACGCATCTCGGCACCAGGACCTGTCGCGATCACCAGCGGCAGCACGCCGAGGATGAACGCGAAGGCCGTCATCAGGATCGGCCGCAGCCGCAGCCGCGCCGCCTCGACGACGGCCGGGATGGGTCCGACGCCGTCCCGGTCCTCGATCTGTTTGGCGAATTCGACGATCAGGATGGCGTTCTTGGCCGCAAGGCCGATGAGCACCACGAGGCCGACCTGGGTCAGGATGTTGTTGTCCTGCCCCCGGAGGACCACGCCGGCGAGCGCGGCCAGCACGCCTGTCGGGACCACAAGGATGATGGACAGCGGCAGCGCCCAGCTTTCGTATTGCGCCGCCAGCACGAGGAACACGAACAGCACGCCGAGCGCGAAGATGAAGATCGCCGTGTTGCCGGTCGCGCGCTCCTGGAAGGCGAGCTCCGTCCACTGGAAGCTCGTGCCCTGCGGCAGCCGCGATGCGATCGTCTCCATCTCCGACAACCCGACGCCGGACGAGATCCCGCGCGCCGTATCGCCCTGGATCGGGACGGACGTGTACATGTTGTAGCGCTGGACGAGGTCGGCGCCCGCGGTGTCGCGAATGGTGACGAGCGAGCCGAGCGGCACGAGCGCCCCCGTGTTGCTGCGCACCTTCAGCTGCAGGACGTCCTCGCGCTCCTGCCGAAAGCGCGCATCCGCCTGCACCCGGACCTGGTAGACGCGTCCGAACACGTTGAAATCGTTCACGTATGCGCCGCCGAGATTAACCTGCAGCGTCGAGAAGATGTTGCTCAGCGGCACATCGAGCATGCGCGCCTTCACCCGGTCGATGTCGAGGAAGATCTGCGGCGTGTTGTTGCCGAAGGTCGTGAAGACGCGGGTCAGGTTCGGGTTCTGGTTCGCCTGGGCGATCACGTCCCGTGCTGCGGCGAGCAGCGGCCCGAGGCCGGCCCCTGTCGTGTCCTGAAGCTGCATCTTGAACCCGCCCGAGTTGCCGAGGCCCTGAACGGGCGGCGGCGGCAGGGCGAAGATCATCGCGTCCTGAATGACGGACAGCTTCTGGATCACCTGGCCGGCCAGGGCAGCCGCGCTCAGGTCCGGGGTCGTGCGCTCGGCGAACGGCTTCAGCGGCAGGAACATCACCCCACCGCTCGGCGTGTTGGTAAAGGTCGCGCCGTCGAAGCCCGCGATCGAGATGATGTTCGCGATCCCGGGGATCTCCTTGATGATCCCCTCGGCCCGCTTCATCACGGCGTCCGTGCGGTTGAGGGACGAACCGGGCGGAAGCTGTATGACGGCGATCAGGTAGCCCTTGTCCTGCGCCGGGATGAAGCCCGTCGGCGTCGAGCGGGCGAGGAACACGGTCCCGGCAATCAGACCCGCATAGATGAGGAGCATGATCCCGAGCGCAAGCTTGTGCCCGACGATGAAGCGGATCGCGCCCGAATAGCCGTTCGACGTCTTGTCGAAAGCGCGGTTGAAGCCGCCCGCGAAAGCACCGCCGACCCTGGCGAAGATGTTGCGCGAGCGATGCGTCGTGTGCGGCTTCAGAAGAAGGGCGCAGAGCGCCGGCGAGAGCGTCAGCGAGTTGAAGGCCGAGATGATGGTCGCGGCCGCGATCGTCAGCGCGAACTGCCGGTAGAACTGTCCGGAAATCCCCGGGATGAAGGCCGTCGGGATAAACACGGCCGAGAGCACGAGCGCGATCGCGATCACGGCGCCGCCGACCTCGTCCATGGTGATGTGCGCAGCCTCGCGCGGCGATTTCCCCTCGGCGATGTTCCGCTCGACGTTCTCCACGACCACGATCGCATCGTCGACCACGATGCCGATGGCGAGGACGAGGCCGAAGAGCGTCAGGTTGTTGAGTGAGAATCCGAACGCGCTCATCACCGCGAAGGTGCCAATGAGCGACACCGGGATCGCCACGATTGGAATGAGCGCGGTGCGCCAGCTCTGCAGGAAGACGATGACGACGATCACGACGAGCGCGATCGCCTCGAACAGCGTCTTGTAGACCTCGCGGACGGACTCGGCGATGAACTCGGTCGGGTTGTAGGCGATCCGGTATTCGAGGCCGGCCGGGAAGCTCCGCTCCAGCTCCTTCACCTTGGCGATGATCTGGTCGGCGGCGTCGAGAGCGTTCGTGCCGGGTCGCTGAAAGATGCCGATCCCGATCGCCGGCTTGCCGTCGAGGTAGGAGTTGGAGCTGTAATCGCGCGCCGCGAGCTCGACCCGGGCGATGTCCTGCATGCGGACGAGCCGGCCGTTCACGGACTTGACGATCACGCTCTCGAATTGCCGGACGTTCTCGAACCGACCCTGCGTCTGCACGGTCAGCTGCAGAGCGCTGTCCTTCGGCGACGGAGCCGCACCGAGCGCACCGCCGGCGACCTGGATGTTCTGTTCCTGCAACGCCGCGACGATGTCCGTCGTCGTCAGGCCATAGGAGGACAGCCTGTCAGGGTTCAGCCACACGCGGAGCGCATATTCGCGAGCGCCGAACACGGTGACGTCGCCGACGCCGTCGAGGCGCAACAGCTCGTCGCGGACGCGGATCAGCGCGTAATTTGAGATGTAGAGGTCGTCGAAGGCGCTGTTCGGCGACAGCATGTGGACGACCATGAGGAAGTCCGACGAGGCCTTGCGGGTCGTCACGCCGAGCGAGCGAACCTCCACAGGCAGGCGCGGCTGCGCCGTCGACACGCGGTTCTGGACGAGCACGTTCGCCTGGTCGAGGTTCGTCCCAGGCTGGAACGTGATCGTCAGCTGCATGTTGCCGTCGCCGGTCGAGTACGACGACATGTAGAGCATGCCCTCGACGCCGTTGACCTCCTGCTCGATCGGAGTCGCAACCGTGGACGCGACGGTCTCGGCATTGGCGCCCGGGTATGACGCCCGGACCGTGATCGTTGGCGGCGCAATCTCCGGATACTGGGCAACCGGCAGCCGCGAGTAGGAGACGTAGCCGACC
>CAXUKK010000118.1:1013-8010 GCA_964251455.1 uncultured Enterovirga sp. | reverse complement strand
ATCGGGAACTTCGTCGTGATCACGAAGGGCTCGGGCCGCATCGCCGAGGTGGCGGCGCGGTTCACGCTCGACGCCATGCCCGGCAAGCAGATGGCGATCGACGCCGACCTGTCCGCGGGCCTCATCGACCAGGACACCGCCCGCGAGCGGCGCAAGAACCTGGAGGACGAATCCTCCTTCTACGGCGCCATGGACGGCGCCTCGAAATTCGTGCGCGGCGACGCCATCGCGGCGCTGCTCATCACGTTCATCAACGTCATCGGCGGCATCATCATCGGCGTGGCGCAGCAGGGGCTGACCTTCCGTCAGGCAGCGCAGAGCTACACGCTGCTCACCGCCGGCGACGGCCTCGTCAGCCAGGTGCCCGCGCTCATCGTCTCGATCGCGGCCGGCTTCCTGGTGTCGAAGGCCGGCGTGCGCGGCGCCGCGGCAGGCGCGCTGCACAAGCAGTTCGCGCATTACCCGAAGGCGCTCGGCATGTCGGCCGCCGTCATGGCCGGCATCGGCCTCCTGCCGGGCATCCCGATCCTGCCCTTCGCGGCCCTCGCGGGCGGTGCCGGCTGGCTCGCCTTCACGCTCGATCGCCAGAACAAGGTGAAGGCCGTCGAGGCCGCTGCCACGGCGGCAGCGGGGCAGCCCGGCGGCGCCGGGGCCGTCGCGGAGGAGCCGATTTCGGAAACGCTCAAGATCGACGACCTGAAGATCGAGATCGGCTATGCGCTGCTGCCGCTCGTCAACGGCCCGGCGGGCAGCGACCGCCTCACCGAGCAGATCAAGGCGCTCCGGCGCCAGCTCGCCGCCGAGCTCGGCTTCATCATGCCGTCGGTCCGGATCCTCGACAACGTCACGCTCGACCCGAACATCTACATCATCCGCGTCAAGGAGGTTGAAGCCGGGACGGGCCGCGTCTTCCCCGGCCTCTCGATGGCCATGGACCCGATGGGCGGGCAGGTGCAGCTGCCGGGCCAGCACATGCTGGAGCCGACCTTCGGGCTGCCGGCGACCTGGATCGACGAGGTCCTGCGGGACGAGGCGTCGCTGCGCGGCTACACGGTGGTCGACGCCTCGACCGTCATCTCCACGCACCTCACCGAGGTCATCAAGGGCCACACGGCCGAGCTCCTGTCGCATATCGAGGTGCAGAAGCTCCTCAAGGACCTGCCGAAGGACCATGCCGATCTCGTGCGCGAGCTCGTCCCGTCGCAAATCTCGACGACGGGCATCCAGCGCGTGCTGCAGCTGCTGCTCGCGGAGCGGGTCTCGATCCGCGATCTCGGCACGATCCTCGAGGGCATCGCGGACGTCGTCGGCGGCGTGAAGAACCCGCGCGACATCGCCGAGCATGTCCGCATGCGGCTCGCCCGGCAGATCTGCGCGCAATACGCCTCCCCGGACGGGCACCTGCCGATCGTGACCTTGTCGCCGACCTGGGAGACGGCCTTCCTCGATTCCATCGTCGGCAACGGCGAGGAGCGCCACCTCGCCATGCAGCCCTCGAAGCTCGGCGAGTTCGTCACCCTCGTGCGCGAGCGCTTCGAGGATGCGGCCCGCATGGGCGAGATGCCGGTCCTCGTCACCTCGTCCAGCGCACGGCCCTACGTGCGCTCCATCATCGAGCGCTTCCGCCGCGAGACGCCCGTTCTCGGCCAGGCCGAGATCCATTCCCGCGTGCGGCTGAAGACGGTCGGCAGCGTCTGATCCGCCTGCCCGCCGAGGATCAGGCATGCCGGAATCGTGAGGGGTGGGCAGAATTGACGCAGTCTATTCGCCACTCTACCAGCCGGAGCGCCGCGCGCTCCTTGGGAGATCGCAACACGGCGGCGTTCGAACTCAGGACAATCCGATGAAGAAGCTGCTCCTCGGCGCCGCGATGGCGGTCGCCTTCATGTCGTCGGCCTGGGCGAAGAACCTCGCCATTCCGACCGATGACCCGGCCGTAACGCTCGCCATCCCGAACACCTGGACGATGCAGGAGATCGATTTCGGCTATTCGGCCGTCTCGCCGGACAAGGACGTCGTCTTCTACGTCGAGTACGCGGCCGGCAAGCGCGTGAAAGCCATGACCGACCTGAACAAGGAATGGCTGAAGGAGAACAGCATCAAGACGATCGGCGAGCCGCAGGAGCTCGATCTCGACTTCAACGGCGTGAAGGGCTCGGTCCTCAAGTTCAAGGCCAAGGACGACAACGGCCCGACGAACGTGAACTTCGCCTTCATCCCGGCCGGCAAGGAGCGCGTGATCATGCTGACGATCTGGGGCTCGGACGAAGAGCAGGCGAAGCACGGGAAGGACATCGATTCCATCCTCGCGAGCATCAAGCCCATCAACTGAGCCGCTCTCCTTTTCCTCATCGGCGCATCAGACCGGGGTGACGTCGCCGAACAACGCTTGACTTAATACCGCGTCGATGAGAATGAACGTTCATTCTCATCGACGCACCATGCTGCAGACCAACCAGAACGGCATCGATCGCCGCACGCGCATTCTCGACGCGGCGGAGACGTGCTTCGTGCGCTCGGGCTTTCACCGCACGACCATGCAGGACGTCGCGGCGGAAGCCGGGATGAGCGCCGGCAACCTGTACCGCTACTTCCCGTCCAAGGACGCGATCGTCGCCGGCTTGTCCGAGCGCGACCGCGGCGAGGTGACGGAGAGCTTCGCCTTCATGGGCGAGGCCGGGCAGGATTTCATGGCGAGCTTCGCCGAACTCGGCCGGCGCCATTTCGAGGACGAGCCGCGCGAGAAGGCCGTCCTGTGCCTCGAGATCTGGTGCGAGGCGACCCGCAACCCTGCCGTCGCGAAGCTCACCTCGGATTTCTCGAGCGACATCGTCGAGCGGCTCACGGGCCTGCTCGATGCGGCGGCCGCCTCCGGGAACATCCAGCCGGCCATGGCGACCCGCACCATTGCGACGCTGATCTGCACGATGGCGGACGGCATCATGGTGCGCCGCGCGACGTTGCCCGACTACGACCCGGCCCGCGAAATCCCGGCCGTCATGCACCTCATCTGCGCGCTCGTCTCGGGCGCGGTCCCGGCCATCTGCCCGACGCCACCTGCGGAGATCACCCCATGAAACCGTCACGCATCGTCGCCGTGGCGCTCGTCGTGGGCGGCGGGCTCTGGATCGGCTCGGGCGTACTCGGACGCGACGCCGCGAAGGACAAGGCTGCCGAGCCGAAGCAGGTCGCTGCCGCCCCCCTCTTCAAGGTCGCCGTGCTGCCGACCGCGACGCAGATGCACCAGCGCCGCATCACGCTGTCCGGCCGCACCGAGGCCGACCGCAAGGTCTGGGCGGTCGCCCGCACGTCCGGCGTCGTGCTCGAGCTTCGGGTTCGCCGCGGTTCGATCGTGAAAGCCGGGGACGTGCTCGCCGTCCTGTCGGACGAGGCCCGCGTCGCGACCGTGATGCAGGCCCGCGCCAGGCTGGAACAGCGCAAGCTGGAGGCGCAGGCGCGGCTCCGCCTCATCGAGCTCGGCTCCTACCCGTCCATCAACAAGACCCAGATCGAAGCCGAGCTCCGGGCCGCGGAAGCCGGGCTCGCCCAGGCCGAGGCCGAGCAGAAGAAGGGCGAGGTCATCGCGCCGATCTCCGGCGTCGTCGACCAAGTCCCGGTCGAGGTCGGCCAGGCGCTGCAGGTCATGATGTCGGGCGCGAACGTGGCCGAGATCATCGCGCTCGACCCGATGCTCGCCGTCATCGAGGTCGCGGAGCGCCAGCTTCCCGGCGTCCAGACCGGCGGCAAGGCCGAGGTCCGCACCGTCACGGGGCAGAAGACCGAGGGCACGATCCGCTTCGTCTCCCGGAAGGCGAGCCAGGGCACGCGCACCTACCGGGTCGATGTCGAGGTGAAGAACTCCGATGCCGCCATCCCCGACGGCGTGACGTCCGAGGTCGATCTCCTGCTGGCGCCCGTGCCGGCGACCCGGGTGCCGCGCTCGGCCCTCACCTTCTCGTCCGAGGGACGGCTCGGCGTGCGCCATGTCGGCCCCGACGGCAAGGTCGCGTTCGCGCCCGTGTCGGTCGTGGAGGACGGGCAGCAGGCGCTCTGGCTCGGCGGCCTGCCCGACGGCGCCCGCGTCATCGTCGAGGGCCAGGATTTCGTGAAGGAAGGCGAGGCGGTCGAGGCCGTCCCCGCGAAGGCGCAGGGGTGACCCTGCTTCCCCCGCTCCTGCCGGCGAAGGCCGGCATCCAGGTGGCATGCGGCTGCGGGACCCCGGCTTTCGCCGGGGTGAGCGGCCCGGATCGGCAACGATGAAAAACCCCGTCGACTACGCGATCGGCCATGCCCGGCTGACGATCTCGATCCTGCTCTTCCTGCTCGTCGCGGGCTTTTCGGCCTACCTGACGATCCCCAAGGAGGCCGAGCCGGACATCAAGGTCCCGATCGTCTACGTGAACGTCACGCAGCGGGGCATCTCGCCCGAGGATGCGGAGCGGCTGATCCTGCGCCCGCTCGAGACGCAGCTGAAATCCGTCTCGAACATCAAGGAGATGCGCTCGCAGGCCTTCGAGGGCGGCGGTTTCGTGCTCGTCGAGTTCGAGGCCGGGTTCGACGCGAACCGCGCGCTCGCCGACATCCGCGCCAAGACCGACATGGCCAAGAAGGACCTGCCGCGCGACGCCGACGAGCCGATCGTGCAGGAGGTCAACCTCTCGCTGTTCCCGGTGATCGTCGTTGCGCTCGGCGGCGACGTGCCGGAGCGGACGCTGCTGCGCTTCGCCCGCCAGGCGAAGACCGTGCTCGAAGGGCTGCCCGGCGTGCTCTCGGCCGAGCTGCGCGGCGCGCGCGACGAGGCGGTCGAGATCATCGCCGAGCCGATGCTCATGAAGAGCTACGGCATCAACCTGACCGACCTCATCGGGTCCTTCTCGGCCGGCAATTCGCTCGTCGCGGCAGGCGCGATCGAGGGCCAGTCCGGCCGCTTCGCCGTGAAGGTGCCCTCGCTGATCGAGACGCCGACCGATGTCCTGAAATACCCGATCGCGGCGTCCGGGGCAGCCTCCGTGACGCTCGGCGACGTCGCCGAGGTCAGGCCGACCTTCAAGGATGCGACGTCGATCACGCGCATCAACGGCAAGACCGCGATCACGATCGAGGTCGTGAAGCGCACCGGCGCCAACCTCATCAACACCGTCGACGGCGTGAAGATCGCGATGGAGCGCGTGAAGGGAACCTGGCCGGGCACGGTCGAGGTCTCGTTCACGCAGGACAAGTCGAAGACCATCCGCGACATGCTGCACGAGCTGCAGAACAGCGTGATCACGGCCGTCCTCCTCGTTTTCGTCATCATGCTGGTCGTGCTCGGCGGCCGCGCTTCGCTCTTCATCGGCATCGCGATCCCGGCCTCGTTCCTCACCGGCATCCTCGGCCTGCAGATGGCCGGCCTGACCGTGAACATCGTCGTGCTGTTCGCCCTCATCCTGGCGGTCGGCATGCTGGTCGACGACGCGATCATCGTGTCCGAATTCGCCGAGCGCCGGATGGCCGACGGCATGGAGCCGAAGGCGGCGTATTCGCTCGCCGCCAAGCGCATGGCGGGCCCGGTCATCTCGGCGACCGCGACCCGCATCGCGGCCTTCTCGCCGCTGATGTTCTGGCCGGGCATCGTCGGCGAGTTCATGAAGTACCTGCCGCTGACGCTGATCGCGACGCTCTCGGCGTCGCTCGTCGTGGCACTCTTCTTCACGCCGACGCTCGGCGCCCTCCTCGGCCGCGCCCCGGCGCATGTCCACGACGAGCGCATGGCGGAGCGTGGGGTCTACATGAAGGTCGTGCGCACCGCGATCGCACGGCCGGGCGGGACCCTGCTGGTCGCGGCTGCGGTGCTCGTCAGCGTGATCGTGGCCTATGGCCGCTTCGGCAACGGGGTCGAGTTCTTCCCCAATGTCGAGCCCGATTTCGGCCTCGTCCAGGTCCGCGCGCGCGGCAACATCGCGATCACGGAGAAGGATCGGCTGGTCCGCACCGTCGAGAACCGCCTCCTCGGCATGAAGGAGCTGTCGACCGTCTACGCCCGCGCGGGCGAGGGCCAGCGTGGCTCGAACGAGGTGACCGAGGACACGGTCGGCACGATCCAGTTCGAGTTCGTCGATTGGCGCCAGCGCCGGCCGGCCTCCGCCATCATGGACGAGATCCGCGAGCGCACGCGCGACATCCCGGGCGTGATGATCGAGGTGACGAAGCCGCGCGCCGGCCCCGCGACCGGCAAGCCGATCACGGTGCAGCTCGGCTCCTACGAGCCCGCCCTGCTGGCCGACGCTGCCCGCAAGACGGCCGCGCTCCTGCGCAGCCGCACCGACACGCGCGATGTCGACGACGGCCTGCCGTTGCCGGGCATCGACTGGCGGCTCGAGGTCGACAAGGCCGAAGCGGCGAAATACGGCGCCACCCCGGCCTCGGTCGGCGCGGCCGTGCAGCTCGTCACCAACGGCCTCAAGGTCACCGAGTACCGGCCCGTCGAGACGGACAAGTCCGTCGACGTGCTCGTGCGGTTTCCGGAGAACCGCCGCTCGCTCGACCAGCTTGACGAGCTGCGCATCAACACCGCCATGGGCTCGGTGCCGATGGGCAACTTCGTGCGCAGGATCCCGGCCCCCAAGGTCGGGCAGATCAACCGCGTGAACTCGATCCGGGTCGTGACCGTGACGTCGAACGTGGCCGAGGGCGTGCAGAGCGCCGTCGTGCAGACAGAGGTCGCGGAAGCGCTCCGCCACGCCGACCTCGGGCCCGGCATCACCTTCCGCATGAAGGGCGAGGACGAGGAGCGCGAGAAGGCCGGCGCCTTCCTCATGAAAGCGTTCGGGGCCGCGCTCTTCCTGATCTTCGCCATCCTGCTCGCGCAGTTCAACAAGTTCTCGTCCGTCGCCATCACGCTCTCCGCCGTGGTGCTGTCCACGGTCGGCGTGCTCATCGGCTTCATGGTGATGGGCCAGCCCTTCGGCGTGGTCATGGGCGGCATCGGCGTGATCGCGAATGCGGGCGTCATCGTGAA
>CAXUKK010000118.1:0-1003 GCA_964251455.1 uncultured Enterovirga sp. | reverse complement strand
CAACAACATCGTCCTGATCGACACCTACGACCGCCTGCGCGAGGAGGGCTGGAAGGCACGCGACGCCATCCTGGAGACCTGCCGCGAACGGGCCCGTCCGGTCGTGCTGACGGCCGTGACCGCGGTGCTCGGCGTGCTCGCGGTGGCGTTCGGCATCAACATCGACTTCGTCCACCGCGACATCGCGATGGGGGCGCCCTCGACGCAGTGGTGGATCAACCTGTCGACCGCCATCGTGTTCGGCCTCGGCTTCGCGACGGTGCTCACGCTCATCGTCACCCCGGCGATGCTGATGGGCATCGCAAACGTCGCCGACTGGCGCGCCGCCCGGCGAGCCCGCCGGGCCGACCGGAAGGCGATGCGCCAGGCCGGCAAGGCCGCGCACGGCGGAGGTCCGGCGCAGCCGCTGCCGATGCCCGCGGAGTAAGGCGCAGCGTGGCCGCCTCTTGACGAAAGCCCGGACGGCGCCACAAGGAGCAACCATGCCCCGGCTCCAACTCAAGCGCGAAACGATTGCCGGCTACGCCGCGCTCGCCCCCGTGATCCCGGTCGTCACGGTGGACGATCCGGCGCAGGCGGTCCTGCTTGCGAGGACTCTCGTCGAAGCCGGTTTGCCGGCCGTGGAGATCACGCTGCGCACGGCTGAGGCTTTGCGCTGCATCGAGGCTGTCGCGCGCGAGGTCCCTGACGCCGTGCTCGCGGCCGGCACCGTCATCCGCCCGAAGCAGATCGAGGACGCGACGAATGCCGGCGCGAAATTCCTGGTCAGCCCGGGAACCTCGCCGAAGATGGCGGAGGCCCTCGCCGAGGCCGTACTGCCGGCCATGCCGGCCTGTGCGACCGTGTCCGAGGCGCTCTATCTCCTCGAACTCGGCTTCGACCTGCTGAAGTTCTTCCCGGCCGGCGCGTCCGGCGGGACGGCATGGCTCAAGTCCGTCTCCGCGCCGGTTCCCGAGGTCCGGTTCTGCCCGACCGGCGGGCTCGAGCTGAAGAGCGCGCCGGA
>CAXUKK010000117.1:0-8030 GCA_964251455.1 uncultured Enterovirga sp. | reverse complement strand
CCTGAGCCTGCTTGATCGTCGACTGCATCGACTTCACGAGCTTCGTGATGCCGTCGATGCCGTTCGACGCAGACTTGATGGTCTGGATGGTGTTGGACATGCCGTCCAGCAGCCCCGAGAAGGCGTCTGCGCGGCTGTTCAGGTTCTGAGCGGTGAAGAAGTTGACCGGGTTGTCGATCGCCGAGTTCACCTTCTTGCCGGTCGCGAGACGCGACTGGGCGCTCTGGGCGGCGGAAGCGGTGGACTGCAGTGACTGGAGCGACTGGCGAACGCCGGAGGAGAGAGAGATAGCCATCGTAAGTGTGACCCTTTCTGGTCGATTGCCTTCTGGCCATCCGAGCCATTCTGGCCGGGATGTGAGGGCAAGATCAGGGTCGCCCCTCTAACAACCGGTAAAAGGCGTTGCTCGGAACTTCCGAGATCAGCGGACGCCGCGTTGCGTGGTGAACAGAGGTTGAAAGCGCCGGGCGGATGCGGGTGCCGCGGGCCACGCGGGGAGGGACCGGAACGACGAAAACCCCGATGACGCTTCGCGTCCGGGGTTATCGGTCTTCGCAGGCTCGGGCCGGTCGCGGCAGAAGTAGGTCAGACGAGGCGCTCGACCCGCGTTTCGGGAGTCGGATCCACCTGCCCCTGCCGCATCTCGCGTGCATAGGCTCGGATGCGTAGCATCGCCTGATCGGGGACCTGACGAACGACCTCGCCCGACTCTTCGTTGATCCGCTGCAACACGATCTCCTGCGTGTTCGCGTCGATCGTCACCCTGCGCGACAGCTCGGTCGAGGAATCGGGCTCGGAGCCATTCTGCTCGCTGCTGAGCTTCTGGGGAGCGGCCGTTTGCTGAACGGTCGTCTGTGCCGGCAGTTCGGTCCTGACGGAATCGAGAGCGGGCGGGGCGGCTATCCGCGGCCCGTCGCCCAGACCGGGCAGGACAGAGACTCTGGCGCTCGGAACCACGTCCATGGTCGAACATCCACTTCAACGCAGCCTTCTGCTGCATCGTCGAGGATTACACGTCGGGCGTGAATCGGAGGTTTAAAGACGGGGTTAATTTTCGTCTTGATGGCCCCGCGTCATTTTCTAGACCGCCATTCGTTAAAAACGTCCTGAGAAGACCAGCGGTGCGGACGATTGTGCTGCTGCGGGCTGGCGGCTCGGCAGGCCATAGACGTTGGGCCGGGCTTCGCGCTGCACCGCCTCGGACAGGCCGCGGATCAGGCCTTCCGACACGGCCCGCGCCGTCGCGATGACGGTCTGGTTGCGGCTCATCACGCGTTCGAAATTCGCCTGGCGCTCCCTGAACAGGCGCAGGGCCTCCGGCGCGAGCCGTGCGAGTGCCACGACGTTCTGTTTGGCGACTTGCAGGCGCAGCACATAGGCGGACGAGAGCTCGCTCTTCCTCGCCTCTTCGGCGAGGCCGTCCCGGATGCGCCCGGCGCCGATCAGCGCCGTCTCGGCTTCGAGAGCGGCCTCGAGATCGCCGAGCGCGGCCGTGAGGGCCGCAAGCAGCGCCTCGGCGTCCTCACGCGACTCGACCGTGCGACGGGCTGCTTCAGCTGGCGCCGCCATTGCCTGCCCCTTCCTGCATCTGCAGCATCTGCCGATAGACCTGATCCGCAATGCCGAGCCCGCCGGACTTGGTGATCGACTTCGCGTATTCCTTGGACAGCATCGACTTGTAGACCCCGCCGCCCGTGCCGTTCTCGCCGAGCGGGCCCTCGTCGCCGGACGACTGGGTCAGACGATCGAGGCTCTGCTCGAGAAACATCGTCTCGAAATCGTCGGCCGTCTTGCGGGTCTGTTCGGCTCCTTGCGTCTTGGAGCCGCCCGTGAGCCCGTTGACGACGTTTGCCGCGAGCGAAAGCCCCAGCATGGCAAGCGGTGCCACCATCACATCACCTCGATATCGGCCTGGAGCGCGCCGGCCGCCTTGATTGCCTGCAGGATGGAGATCAGATCGCGCGGCCCGATGCCGAGGGCGTTGAGGCCGTCCACCAGCTCGCGCAGCGTCACGCCTTCGCTGACGATGGCGAGCTTGTTCTTGTCGCCCGTGTCGACCTTCACGTTGGTCCGCGGCACGATGACGGTCTCGCCGTTCGAGAGCGCTTCCGGCTGGCTGACCTCCGGCCGTTCCGAGATCGTGACCGTGAGGTTGCCTTGCGCCACGGCGACCTGCGAGACCCGGACGTCGCGGCCCATCACGATGATGCCCGAGCGCTCGTCCACGACGATCCTGGCGGTCTGGTCGGGCTCGATCTTCAGCTGCTCCACCTCGGTGAGGAGCTGGATCATGTTGCCCCGATACTTCGCCGGGATGTTCAGCGTGATCGTTGCCGGGTCCGTCGGCTCGGCGGCATCGGAACCGAGGAAGTCGTTGATGGAGGCCGCGATCCGCTTGGCCGTGGTGAGGTCCGGGTTGCGCAGCGACAGCCGCAGGCTCCGCTGCGCGTTCAGCTTGAACTCCACCTCGCGCTCGATGACGGCGCCGTTCGCGATGCGCCCCACCGTCGGCACGCCGCGGGTGATCTTCGAGGCCTCGCCCTCTGCCTGGAAGCCGGAGATGGTAAGCGAACCCTGGCTGACCGCGTAGACCTCGCCGTCGGCACCGAGCAGCGGCGTCACGAGCAGGGTCCCGCCCTGCAGGGACTTCGAATCGCCCAGCGCGGACACCGTGACGTCGAGCCGGGTGCCCTGCGTGGCGAAGGCCGGCAGGCTCGCCGTGACCATGACGGCCGCAACGTTCGCGGTCCTGAGCGTCGCGCCGCGCGTGTTGACGCCGAGCCGCTCCAGCATGGCGGTGAGGGATTGCTTGGTGAAGGGCGCGTTGTTGAGCGTGTCGCCCGTCCCGTTCAGGCCGACCACGAGGCCGTAGCCGACGAGCTGGTTCTGGCGCACGCCCTCGATCTGCGCGAGATCCTTGATGCGCGACAGCGCCAGCGCCGGGCTCGCGGCAGCGAGCGCCAAGGTAGCGGCGAGAAGCAGGAGTGCGACAGGTCGCTTGAACACGGTCAGGGGACGCACCGAGGTTTGGTCCCGAAGACATGTGCGACGGACGTGCCAACACACGCCTAATCGCAAGCCGCTGAATTTGCGGCGCTTTTTCCGGAGTCCCATACGGCCGCCGCTTCCGGGCGGCGATAAGCGCCGGGCCGCACGGCAAAAGCTGCCGGGGTTTTCAGGATGCGTTAACCATGCGCCGCGATGCTCCGGTCAGGCGGTTTGGGGTGAAAACGGGATGCGCATCGATCCGCGCTTTGCGGCGGCCGCAATTGCGCCGGCCGCACGGCCGCGTGAGTCAGCCGGATCGCGCTTCAGCCTCGACGACAAGGCGACCGCCCGGACCGGTGCGGCGCGCTCCGCGGCGCCGCTCGCGACGCTCGACGCCATCCTGCAGCTACAATCGGAGGAGGATCCGGCCGAGCGTCGGCGCCGGTCCGCCCGGCGCGGCAATCATCTTCTCGACACACTCGACAAGCTGAAGGCGGCGCTCCTGAGCGGCTCCGTTCCGGCCGCCGATCTCGTGCGCCTCGCCCGCGCCCTCGCGGATGCCGGAACCTCCGGCGACCCGGCGCTCGACACGATCGTCGCCCACATCGAATTGAGGGCGAAGGTCGAGTTGGCCAAGCTCGGCCGCGCCGATCTGGCCTGAGGCTGCATTCGCGCACTCAGACAATCGTCGGGTGTGGCCGATGGCCCGCACGGATTGACCGCCCGACGCCGTTCAGACAGTTTCCTCGGCAACGAAAGCCGGCCGCAACGCCGGTGACCGGCGCGAATGCGCCAGCGGCCCGGAACCGGGTCGACAGAGGAAACGAGCCCGGTCCTCCGGTCGTCCTACCCCTCGTCAGGCGGCACGGCGCCGTCCGCGAAGGAGGATCCGGCGTGCGGGCCCATCGAGGTCGCGCCGTTTGAACCTGAGCCTGTTCGTCCAGCAGATCCTGAACGGGCTGACGCTCGGCAGCATCTATGCCCTCGTCGCGCTCGGCCTGACGCTCGTCTACGGCATCCTGCACATCCCGAACTTCTCGCACGGCGCGCTGTTCATGGCGGGCGCCTACGCGGCGTTCTTCTTCATCGGCACGCTCGGGGCGAATTACTGGGTCGCGCTTCTCGGCGCAGCCGCGGCCACGGCCGTCATCGCGGTCCTGTCGGAGCGACTCGTCTTCTCGCGATTGCGGGATTCGCCGCCCCTGCACGACATGATCGCGGCGATCGGGCTCCTGCTCTTCATCGAGGCGGTCGCGCATGCGATCTGGGGCGCGGATTTCCGCCGTCTCGCGCCACCGTTTCCGGGCATCATCCGGGTCGCCGGGACGGTGCTGCCGATCCAGCGTGCGCTGATCATCGGCGGCGCGATCGCCATGATGATCGCCCTCCACCTGTTCCTGAAGCGCACGATCGTCGGCTCGACCATCGTCGCGATGGCGCAGAACCGGGAGGGCGCGTCGCTCGTCGGGATCGACCTGACCCGCGTCTCGATGATCACCTTCGCGATCTCGGGCGCGCTCGCGGCTGTGGCCGCCGTCCTGTTCGCGCCGATCAACCTGATCTCGCCCGGGATGGGCAACCTCGTCATCCTCAAGGCCTTCGTGATCATCATCCTGGGCGGCATGGGCTCGGTGCCGGGCGCGATCCTCGGCGGGATGATCATCGGCTTTGCCGAGAGCTTCGGCGCTTTCTACATTTCGACGGACCTCAAGGACATCATCGCCTTCGCGCTCCTCGTCGCGATCCTGTCACTCCGGCCCCAGGGCCTCTTCCCGGCACCCGCCCGATGACCCAGCTCGTCTCCAGTCGAGCGCTGGCGATCGGCGGGCTCGCGCTTGCGATCGTGTTCCCGTTCCTCGCGCCGAACGACTACTTCATCTACGTGATGGCACTCGCGTTCATCTACGCGATCGCCACGATCGGCCTGAACCTGATCCTCGGCTACACGGGCCAGCTCAACCTCGCCCATGCGGGGTTCATGGCGATCGGGGCCTATACGCTCGGCATTCTCACCGTCGACTACGCCGTGCCGTTCTGGCTGGCCTTCTTCCTGTCCGGGATCGTCGCGGCCGCCTTCGGCCTCTTCGCCGGCCTCGTCTCGCTGCGCCTGCGCGCCGACTACTTCGCCATCTTCACGCTCTGCGTCGGGCTCATCATCTGGCTCGTGATCGAGAAATGGGATTGGCTGACGCACGGCGTCGTCGGCGTGATCGGCATCCCGGCCCCCTCCCCGATCGGGCCGATCCGCTTCGATACGCCGATCGCGAACTACTATCTCGTGCTTGCGGTCCTGGTTCTCTCCCTGGTCGTGATGGACCGCATCGTCCACTCGCTGCTCGGGCGCGCCTTCGTGGCGATCCGCAACGGCGAAGGTCTGGCCGAGGCGCTCGGCATCCCGCTGATGCGGACCAAGGTGACGGCCTTCGTGATCTCGACCGCCTATGCCGGCTACGCGGGCGGGCTCTACGCCGGCTTCGTCCGCTTCATCGGCCCGCAGATCGCCTCCGAGGCCAACGCCTTCGACATGATCGCCTTCATCCTGGTCGGCGGGCTCGGCACGCTGTCGGGCCCGCTCATTGGCGCCCTGATTCTCACCTGGGCCATCCAGTCGCTCCAATTCCTGCAGGATTACCGGCTGCTCGTCTTCGGCCCGCTCTTGATCGTGCTCGTGATGTTCCTGCCGAAGGGGATCATCGGCACGCTGAAGGCGCGCCAGGCGAGGGCCGCCGGCGCACGCGCGTCGGCAGAGCGCGCCGCCCTCGCCCCGCAAGTCGGCAAGGTGGAAACCTCCGCCGAGAAGGCGGACGGGAGCCCCGCCCATGCTTGAGGTCCGCGGGCTCACGAAGCGCTTCGGCGGCCTCGCGGCCGTGAAGGACGTCTCGGCCAGTTTCGAGCGCGGCCGGATCACGGCCGTCATCGGCCCGAACGGCGCCGGCAAGACGACGTTCTTCAATCTATGCGCGGGAACCTACCGGCCGACGGACGGACAGATCCTGCTGGACGGGCAGGAGATCACCGGCATGCGCCCGGATCGTGTCGCGCATCTCGGGATCGCCCGGACCTTCCAGACCACGACGCTGTTCGAGGATGCGAGCGTTCTCGACAACCTCATCGTCGGCCACCGCCTGCGGACAGGCTCGACCCTGCTCGACGTCGTCCTGAACACGAAACGCCTGCGGGCGGACGAACGCGAGTGCCGCGCCAAGGCCGAGGAGGCACTGCGCTTCGTCGGGCTCGAACACGCGGCGATGCGGGTCGTGGCCGATATCAGCCAGGAGGAAAAGAAGCGCGTCGCCTTCGCGCTCGCCCTCGCGACCGAGCCGCGCATCGTGCTCCTCGACGAGCCGGCCGGCGGCGTGAATCCGGAGGAGACGGCGGGCCTTGCCGACCTTATCCGCAAGATGGCGGAGAGCGGGCTGACCGTCGGCCTGATCGAGCACAAGATGGGGATGATCATGGGTCTCGCCGACCGGATCGTCGTGCTGGATCACGGCGAGAAGATCTCGGACGGGACGCCCGCCGAGGTCTCGCGCGACCCGAAGGTGATCGAGGCGTATCTCGGGGCCGACTATGCTGCGGTGTGAAGGAGCCACGCTCGATTACGGCAGCTACCGCGCGCTGTCCGGCGTCTCCATCCATGTGGACAAGGGCGAACTCGTCGTGATGCTCGGCGCGAATGGCGCCGGCAAGTCGAGCCTTTTCCTGGCGATCAGTGGCCTGCGCAAGCTGAAGGCGGGCTCGATCCGGCTCGGCGGGGACGAGCTTGCCGGGCGAAAGCCCTCGCAGATCGTCGCGGACGGGCTGGTCCATTGCCCCGAGGGCCGCAAGCTGTTCCCGGGCATGTCGGTGCTCAAGAACCTGACGCTCGGCGCCTATGTGCACCGAAACGATCCGGCGGGCACGAAGCCGCTCCTCGAGCAGGTCTTCGGCATGTTCCCGATCCTGCGTGAGAAGCAGAACGACAGCGCAGGCTCGCTCTCCGGGGGCCAGCAGCAGATGGTGGCGATCGGTCGTGCCCTGATGGGTCGGCCGAAGGTCCTCCTCCTGGACGAGCCCTCCCTTGGACTGGCGCCGCTGGTGGTGAAGCAGGTGCTCGCGGCCGTGAAGGCGATCAACGAGGCCGGCACGACGGTGCTGCTCGCGGAGCAGAACGCCTATGCGGCGCTCAAGATCGCACACCGCGCCTACGTCATCGAGAACGGGCACATCGTCATGGAGGGCCGGCCGGACGCGCTTCTCGGCGACGAGCGCATCCGCAAGGCATATATTGGGGCTTGAGAGCGCGCGAGGGGCATGGCCGGTTGTCCCGGCTACCCCGATCCGACGTGCTCCGAACGATCGGGGCCACCGGGACAAGCCCGGTGAAAATACCGCAAAGCGAAGAACAACGATGGGAGAGGAAACGATGACAACGACCAGACGCACCATCCTTGCCGGCACGGCCGGCGCCGCCATACTCGCCGTGACCTCATTCGGCGCTCTCGCGCAGGAGAGCGTCACGATCGGCTGGACCGGGCCGCTCTCCGGCGGCGCGGCGCTCTACGGCAAGAACACGCTCTCCGGCCTCGAGCTCTCGGCCAAGGAGATCAACGATGCCGGCGGCCTGGAGGTCGGCGGCAAGAAGTACAAGATCGAGGTCGTCGCGCTCGACGACAAGTACTCGCCGTCCGAGGCGGCCGTGAACGCCAAGCGGCTCCGGTCGCAGTACAAGGCCCCCATCGTGTTCTGCCCGCATTCGGGCGGCAACTTCGCCATGCAGGCCTTCAACGAGCAGGACGGCTTCATCATCGGGGCCTATACGAGCGTGCCGCAGATGACCGAGCGCGGCAACAAGCTGACCCTGCGCATCCCGCCCTCCTTCGCCGGCTACATCGATCCGTTCATCAAGACCGAGATGACGGGGTTCGGGAAGAGGCTCGGCATGGCCGGCGCGGACCATGACTACGCCAAGGCCTGGGCAGGCCTGATCGGCCCTGCCTGGAAGGCCGCTGGCGGTACGGTCGTGGCCGAGAACCCGATGTCGTACAACAAGGACACGGACT